>JAYTNW010000267.1:0-5337 GCA_043748115.1 Bacteroidota bacterium
GGTGTATGGCGAACCGGTTGAGTATCCGCAAAATGAAACCACCACGCCACTTAACTCGCGCCTGCCTTATGCTATTGTAAAGAATTTAGGCGAAGCATACCTTCGTGCTTACAAGCAGGAGTTTGATTTAGATTTTACTATTTTCCGTTTCTTTAATACCTATGGGCCAAAACAAAGCACTGACTTTGTAATGTCTAAATTTATTGAAGCCGCGTTGGTAGATAAAGATATTACCATTTATGGTGACGGTAGTCAAACACGTACGTTTTGCTATGTGGACGATAATATTGAAGCCTGCTTAAACGCATTTTACACTCACCGTTTTGTAAACGATGTAATTAATGTAGGTAACGATCATGAAATTACTATTCTTCAATTGGCACAAACCGTTAAAAAAGTACTAAAATCCAACTCAAAAATTGTTCATTTGCCAGCACTTAAAGAGGGCGACATGACACGCAGATGCCCTGATATTTCTAAAATGAAAATATTGCTTAATCGTGAAATGACTTCCTTAGAAAGTGGTATGGAAAAGGTGGTGGAAGTTTTTAAAAACAAATAGTAACAGAAGGTTCCTATTAAAACACTGCTTTTTTTCGATTTTGAGTTAAGCTCAATAAAATAAAAAAGCCTTTTAAAGTTGCTGATAAATTTAATTTCTTTGTGGCAGCAATACATGTAAATGTGTTGCTGTTTTTATTTTTGTTATGCGCTATTATTGTCAGGGGCAATTAAAAAATTAAAACATGCACAGCGTATCCTTTTTACAGGCTGAAATAGAAAAAGAAATTGCAGCGTTAAACTTAAACGGGCAGCCCGAAAACCTGTACCGTCCCATGGAATATATTCTTGGCCTTGGTGGAAAACGCATCAGGCCGCTCATGGTGTTAATGGGGTGCGAACTGTTTGGCAGCGACTACACCAAAGCCATGCAAGCCGCATTAGGGATTGAGTTGTTTCATAATTTTTCATTGTTACACGATGACATTATGGATCAGGCTCCGCTGCGAAGAGGTAAAGAAACGGTTCATGTAAAATGGAATACTGATATTGCCATTTTATCTGGCGATGCGCTTTTTGTAAAATCATGTATGCACCTCATGCAGGTTGACAATGATGTGCTGCGCCCTGTATTGGATTTATTTTATCAAACGGCCATTGAGGTGTGTGAAGGGCAGCAATTGGATATGGATTTTGAAAAACTCTCTGAAGTAACAACAGGTGACTATATCAGCATGATCACACTAAAAACATCGGTGCTGCTAGCCTGTAGTTTGCAAACAGGAGCCATTATAGCCGGAGCAGGCAAGCATGATGCCTCTGTAATTTATGAGTTTGGGAAAAACATAGGCATTGCTTTTCAAATACAAGACGATTTGTTGGATGCATTAGGCGACCGCAATAAATTTGGTAAAAAAACAGGTGGTGACATTGAAATGGGTAAAAAAACATTTCTTTTTTCAGAAGCCTGTAAGGTGTTAAGCGGAAAAAGCAGGCACGATTTCGTGAGGTTGTACAATTCAAGAAACGGCTCACTTTCTTCCGATAAAATAAGAGAAGTGACAGAGATTTTTGAACGTTTAGATATAAAAAGCCGTACCCAAGAAGCGGTAGATCACTATTTTTCAAAAGCGATCAATTGCCTGGCTCATGTAAATGTGCTTCCTGATAATGCCTCTGAAATGCGTCAGTTTTGTGAACAGTTGCTTGTGAGGGAGTTATAGCTGTTTTTGAAATGGTCGGTCGGCCTTAAAGGCCAAAAATTCATGAATTAAAAAAAAGTTTCTATTTTTGAAATCTGCCACGTCCCAATGGTACTCCAAACAGCCTCACCCAAAACCATTTAAGCTGCTTGTTTGCCCTTGTATTAAACATGGTTTTTGACAAAACAACATATTTATTATGAACAAAAAAGAAATTGAAGAACTTATTCGATTTGTATCTAAGGCTGGTGTGAGCGAAGTACACATAGAGCAAAAAGATTTTAAAATTAGTATTAAAAATCCGGCCAAAGAACAGCAAATTGTACATGTTGCTGCGCCAATGGTTGCAGCACCAATACAACAACAAGCTGCCCCAGTAGCGCCAGCACCTCTTGCAGCAACTGCCACCATTGCGTCTAAAGCAGAAGTAAACGCTGATGGAGCCGATGAGTCAAAATACAAAACAATTAAGTCGCCAATGATCGGTACTTTTTACCGTACTCCTTCGCCCGATAAACCTAACTTCGTAAACGTGGGCGATGAAATAAAAGAAGGTCAGGTAATTTGCATCATTGAAGCCATGAAATTGTTTAACGAAATCGAAAGCGACATTAAAGGGCGGGTGGTTAAAATTTTGGTTGATCACTCAACTCCTGTAGAATATGATCAACCTTTATTCTTAATTGATCCTGCGTAATAATAAAGTTAAGGAAGTTTATCGTTTAAAGTTTCATACATTGACTTTACTCCTTAAACACCAAACTTTAAACTCAACTCATCTATGTTTAAAAAGATATTGATTGCCAACCGTGGCGAAATTGCGTTAAGGATTATTCGCACCTGTAAGGAAATGGGCATTCGCACAGTAGCTGTTTATTCTACTGCCGACCGCGAAAGCTTGCATGTGCGTTTTGCTGATGAAGCAGTTTGCATTGGACCTCCTCCCAGCAAGGACTCCTACCTTAACATTCCAAATATTATTGCAGCAGCAGAAATTACCAACTCTGATGCTATTCATCCGGGCTATGGTTTTCTATCCGAAAACTCTAAGTTTAGTGCGGTGTGTGCCAAAAACAACATAAAATTTATTGGCGCAACGCCTGAACAGATTGATGGCATGGGCGATAAAAGCAATGCCAAAGACACCATGAAAAAAGCAGGTGTTCCAACCATACCTGGCTCAGATGGTTTGCTGAATGATGTGGAAGAAGGCTTGAAGATTGCTGAAAAAATAAAATATCCTGTTATCCTTAAAGCTACTGCAGGTGGCGGAGGCCGCGGCATGCGCATAGTGTGGAAGCCAGAGGAGTTTGAAGCTGCATGGAGCAGTGCACGCCAAGAAGCCGGTGCAGCCTTCGGAAATGATGGAATGTACCTTGAAAAATATATTGAAGAGCCTCGTCATATTGAAATACAAATAGCAGGTGATCAGTATGGCAAAGCGTGCCATTTATCTGAACGCGATTGCTCGGTACAACGCAGGCATCAAAAGTTATTGGAAGAAACTCCATCTCCTTTTATGACTAAGGAGTTGCGTGATAAAATGGGCGAAGCTGCAATTAAAGCAGCTATGGCAGTGAGCTACGAAGGAGTTGGTACGGTAGAGTTTTTAGTGGACAAGCACCGCAATTTTTATTTTATGGAGATGAATACCCGAATTCAAGTGGAGCATCCCGTAACTGAAGAGGTAATTAACTACGATTTGATTAAAGAACAAATAAAAATTGCCTCAGGCGAAAGCATCACTGGAAAAAACTATTTTCCAACCATGCATGCCATTGAGTGTCGTATAAATGCAGAAGACCCTTACAATAATTTTAGACCAAGCCCCGGAAAAATTACTAATCTGCATGTCCCGGGAGGTCATGGCGTGCGTGTGGATTCACATGTTTATGCTGGGTACACCATTCCATCAAACTATGACTCCATGATTGCAAAGCTGATCACTATTGCGCAAACGCGTGAAGAGGCGATTAACACCATGGAGCGTGCGTTAAGCGAATATGTTATTGAAGGCGTAAAAACTACAATCCCTTTTCATGTACAGCTGATGAAAAACGAAGACTTTCGCAAAGGAAATTATACCACTAAATTTTTGGAAACATTTAAGCTCGTGTAAGGATCCATTTGCAAAGATGGTAGCCATTAATAAAAAAGCACTTCACTTGAAGTGCTTTTTTATTTCATCCCACACTATATCTGATTCAAAACCTTTTGACATCAGGTGCTGCGCTATCTTATAATTGCGCATTAGCACATTTTTTTCATTTATTTTTTTACTGTAAGCCACCATTACTTTTTTTAGGCAGTTCAAATAATCAACGTCAGAAATACCGGCAAGCCCCTTGTTGATACAGTAAGTAGAAATTTTTTTTTGTTTTAAAGCAAGTTTAATCTTTATGCGGCCCCACTGTTTTATTCTGAATTTTCCACCTGCATAGGCAATTGCAAATCGCTCCTCATTTAAAAACCCGCTTGTAATTAATGTGGCAATGGTTTGTTCCACTTCAGCCTTGTGCAACCCCCAAGCGTAAAGTTTGTCGCGCACTTCCTGTTGGCAGCGTTCCTGATAGACGCAAAAATTTTCTGCTTTGGCAAGCAATGCACTATCTATTGACATACTATTTTATAAACAACAAATGGATTATTTTTAATCCACCACATTTATTTTTAAGGTGTTTGCACGTGTTCGTTTATGCATAGGCGTGCTGGCAATATGGATAACAATATCCTCTGTTTTCACAAGTCCTTCGTTTTTCAAAAATTCTTTAATGTCATCAATAGTTTGGTCGGTGCTTTCATATTTATCGTAATAAAATCCACGAACGCCCCACACTAAACTTAAGGTATTTAAAATAGGTTTGTTATCGGTAAAAATAAAAATCCCTGCACGTGGGCGATGGCTGGAAACTTTAAAGGCCGTGTAGCCTGAATGGGTCATTGCAGCAATAGCCCTGGCGCCTGATTGCATAGCCATTTCGCAAGCATGGTAGCATAGCGAATCGGAAATAAATGTTCTTGAATTTTTATCTGGTTTGTGCAAACGGTAAAAAATATCCTGGTCATGTTCTATGGCCTGTATAATTTTGCGCATGGAGTTAACCACATCAATGGGATAACGTCCAACAGAAGTTTCAGCGCTTAACATTAATGCATCGGCACCATCATATACAGCATTCCCCACATCGTTTGCCTCAGCACGAGTGGGCCTAAAACTTGTGATCATACTCTCCATCATTTGCGTGGCAATGATCACCGGCTTTCCCGCCTCATGGCATTTTTTTACTACTCTTTTTTGAATAATAGGAACTTGAGCGAGGTCAATTTCTACTCCCAAATCGCCACGCGCCACCATCACTCCGTCCGACTCAGAAATAATATCATCAATATTTCTTACCGCTTCCGGCTTCTCCACTTTAGCAATAACGCGACAGGCCTTACCGCTCTTTTTAATTATCTCCTTTAGCTCAATAATATCATTGGCGGTGCGAACAAATGATAGGCCTATCCACTCCAAATTGTTTTTTAACGCAAACTCAATATCTGCTTTATCCTTCTCTGTTAATGATGGAATGGAAATTTGTGTAAACGGAAGGTTAACTCCTTTTTTAGACATCAGCATTCCGCCATGTAT
>JAYTNW010000268.1:0-5289 GCA_043748115.1 Bacteroidota bacterium
AAAAAATGTTCAATTTTTGAGGGAGGCGAATATAGGGCGGCAGTTGTGAAAGGGAAATGAAAAGAAAGGGATTACGGGTTAAAAGCTAAGGGCAAAGAAGGTGAAGTCGCAAATTCAAAAAGTAAGGTTACCAGTCAGCCCAGGCCAATTTAGCAGCTCGCTTGATTATATAAAAAGATCAATGGTGGAAAATCACATTTTTAGGTAATCACGAGTATTAAAGGCTCACGTCATTTAATCCATTCTAAACACTTTACATTATTCTTGCTATCACGAATAACTATAGTTATTGCCTTGTTGGCTCCCAGTATGGTGTAGTGCGGTGCATAAACAGGAAACCCCTCGAGCAAAATTCCGGAATCATTGATTACATAAAGCGAGTCAGCCAGAGAGGAGGCAGCTACGTAACTTTTGTTGTTTTTAGATATTTGGCTTATAGGTGGTTTAAATGTTCCTGTGATGCTAAGTTTACCTGCTAAAGAAAGATCATCATTGTAAAGGTAAAGGTGGTGATTGTCGAGCGCCAGGTGTTGAGGCCTTTGAGCACCTTTCATGCCTGCGGTTGAAAAATAGGTAATGGGTGATGATGTGCCCAAAGTCTTTTGTTCTAATGTGCCATCGGTGTTAAGGCGATACAAGATGCCTGAGCTGTCGGCAGCGGTAAGCCAGTGTATTGAGTCGTTTGACTTTACCTCTATGGAGCTGACTATAACGTTGGACGGCAAGCCTGTTTTTAGCTTTAAGTTTCCAGCTGTTGAATACAGGTAAGCAGTTTTATTTTCATCTGCAAACGCTATCATGCTCTTATCATCATTAACATTAAAATGCCCGTTAGCAATGCCATCCGTTTTCATAAATCCCCATGAGGGAGCCGGGCGCCCATCGTAGCTGAAAACATATACTTGCTTGTTTTGCGAGGGAAGAAAAAAGAAATTAATTTGTGGTTGTGCAAATAAGCTCACAGGTGTTGATGGCACTTTCAAAGGGTATCGGTTTGCAATGTTTCCGTTTTCATTTACTAAATAAATTTTTTTATCCGTGCAAAAGATAAACTGAGCCAAACCCATATCAGAGTTTGGCGCTTGCATAATGTCACCCTGTATGATCCCATTAAATGGCATTTTCCATTTAATATTTCCACGGTTGTCCATACATGAAACCATGTTGCCAGCATCCTGAAGCAATGTAAATTGCTCATCTCCTTTAAGGAAGCAATAGGGGCCTTTTATAAGCGTGGTATCGTAAAAATGCACCCATAGTTGATTAAGGGCTTTTTTGTTTTCACTATCGCTAAGTAAAAGCGTGGAAGCACAAGCAAGTTTGCCATTGTTGGTTGCTGAGAGCGTGTAAACAAAGCTAGAAAAGTTACTAAAATATTCCTCCCTGAGTGAAAGAAATGAAATGTTGTTTTTTGAGGCTAAGGATTTCCATACCGGTAAAGCGGCAGAAGGGTTTATAAAAAGCACGTAGTTGCAAGGGTGTTTCATTGCGCTGAGCATGCTGTTGTTATTCTTATTCCCGTTTAAAAGATTTTTTGCCTGTATTTCTTCAATGTAATTTCGAAGAGATGCCGGGCGGTTTGCCATTACCAGATAGCCGTTGTAAATGGTATAATAACTTTTGCGGATAGAAGTAAAGGAGTTTCCGAAGAGAGAAGGCAGCAGCCCATCAACCGGAATGTAACCAATGGTGTATGATTTATAAATTTCCTGTTCAGCTTTTTTTCTGCTGCCATCAGTTAAAAATGTAAACGCTTTGAGAGTAATTTTTGCTTTATCTGCATTTTGAAGTTTAAAAAACGCAAGCACATTGGCATCGTATGTTGTAGAAGGTGTGCCCGTGATGGCCAACGTAATTTCAGTGGAAATGAGTGACAGAAACTTCTTGCTAACGGCAACTTTTATTTTTTTTTCTAAGGCAGAAACAGTCGCAACGGCTTCAGCCACCGCTTCGGAATCGCGTAGTCGTGGCCTATATTTCTGGAGCCACTCGCTGCTGTTTTTAAAAATAAAGGATTGAAAGGCAGACGTACTGGCCGGCAACACCTCCGTTACTGTGCAAGCACCAGCATCGTCAGCTTTAAAAACAGTGGCAATTTGAGAGCTATCGCTTACATCCATAGTGCCAGATGTGGTAACGGAAGTTTTTGAAATACCTACTTGCTGCACGGACCAGCCGGCCCATTGATCAAACTCATTTAGCTTATATGTTTTTTCAGATTGCAGTGTGGAGCCCAGAAGATTTTTTAGCTTGGCATAATTGATGCAAAGCACAAAACCATTTTTTGCAATGGCACTTTCATAGTCGCTTTCAAAAACTTTGTTACCACCAAAAACTTTCCCGGTTGCTTGTTGTCTGATGGCGTCTTCCACAAGAAAGGAGGTGAAGCTGCCCATAAAAATGCCTCCTGAAATGGCAAACGTAAAAATGCGTTGCGATTCCGGAATGCGCAGCTCGTATATGTTGGCTCCGGCAAAATTTCGAACTTTGTTTTCCGTACCCAATGTGTTTCCTCCACGCAATGTTTTTTGCATTGACTCAATACTTAGGTCGGGCTTTACAGGAATGAGATAAAGCACATCCATTTTTTCGGAACCGGTCACGTGCAAACTCACAATTGTTTTTCCTGCATCCATAAAGTTCGCCACCTCCGTTGAGGTATTGGTTTTTTGCAGCAACATGGCCATGTCTCGCTTTAGTTTGCCGATAAAAAAAGTGGTGTCAGCATTTTTCCAGAAGGGAAGCGTGTTAATCTCAGCAACCCACTGGGAAAGGTTTCCGCTTATTATCAAACTGGCATCAGGTGGCAAAGCCACTTCAGGTTTAGAAAAATTTTCTCGGTAGCCGGTGTAATAAAAGTAACCCACTGCCAGCAACGCAATAAGCAGCAATGAAATAATAGAAGAAACTATAACGCGATTCATACCCAGTAAAACTATTCAAAGCTACCTCTTGCAATAGTGTGACTACAGGTGTGGGCTTTAATCTTATTTACACGGTGATGTTAATTGATAAAGAGCTAAGCCAGTTCAAGTTTTGTTTGAAAAGCTTTCAAATGGAAAGATTTTCGGTGAAACTCACAGGTGCCATACTTTCTTATAGCTTCCACGTGAATACGCGTTGCGTAGGCTTTGTTTTTATCCCATCCATAATAAGGAAAGCGGCTATGAAGCTTTAGCATAAACTCATCGCGATGTGTTTTGGCAAGAATGGATGCAGCAGCTATGGAGGCAAACGTAGCATCTCCTTTTACAAGGCAATGATGAGGTATGTTAGGATATGGCTTGAAACGGTTGCCGTCAATTAGCAAAAGCTCTGGTTTTTTTTGCAGGCTCTCGATGGCACGATGCATAGCCACATGTGATGCTCTTAAGATGTTAATGTCGTCAATCTCTATATGCGAACAACTGCCAACACCCCATGATATGGCTTTTAACTCTATTTCCAAGCGCAATTCATCCCTTTGTTTTTCGTTAAGCTTCTTTGAATCGTTAATCCATTTGTTTTTATATTTTTTAGGAAGTATAACGGCTCCAGCAAAAACAGGTCCTGCTAGGCATCCGCGCCCCGCTTCATCTACACCGGCTTCTATTAATTTGTTTTGATACGATAGGCTTAACATATCATGTGGTCTTGCAGCAAATGTAAACATTGCAATCTTGAGATAGAAATGTATAGATAGAAAATGCTATTATATTAATAACTTACTTTTGTAGCATGCAGAAAAAATTTCTGACCAACCTGGCTTTTTTGGTTTTGTTGAACCTGCTGATAAAGCCGTTTTGGATTTTCGGGATTGACCGCACCGTTCAAAACATGATAGGAGCAGAGGTGTATGGTAAGTACTATGCCTTGCTTAACTTTTCGTTTCTACTCAACATCTTTCTTGACTTTGGCATTACCAATTATAACAACCGCAACATTGCTCAAAACAAGCATTTAGTTTCTAAACATTTTACAGGAATTGTTATCCTTCGGTTTTTACTGGCGTCTGTTTATTTCATTTTGAGTCTCGTTATTGGCTTGTTTATCGGATACTCTACTGCAGACATGCAACTTCTTTTAGTGCTATTGTTTAACCAATTTATATTGTCTTTTATCCTTTACCTGCGCTCCAACCTTACGGGGTTGCAACTTTTTAAACGCGATAGCATCATCTCTGTTACCGACCGCTTTTTAATGATTACATTTTGTGCTATTCTCATTTGGGGTGCTAATGCACATACGCTAGACATTAGGCACTTTGTGTATGCGCAAACCTTAGGATACCTGATCACGGCATTACTTGCCATTGCATTTTTAAAAGGAAAAATTGTTCCTGATAAACTTAACTGGAATCCTGCTTTTTACGTAGCCATTCTTAAAAAAAGCTTCCCTTATGCGCTGCTCATTTTGCTCATGAACTTTTACAGTCGTATAGATTCCATCATGATAGAACGTTTGCTGCCAGATGGAGCATTTCAAGCCGGAGTGTATGCACAAGCTTACAGGATATTGGATGCTGTGAACATGTTTGCCTATTTATTTGCTACCTTGTTACTCCCCATGTTTGCGCACATGATCAAACAAAAACAAAATGTGAACGATCTGGTAAAACTCTCGTTTTCATTGTTGTCAATACCCTCCATAACGTTGGCTGCCATGGCTACTTTTTATAAATACAACATTATGGAACTGCTGTATCACTATCACACGGAATTGTCAGCCCCTGTTTTTGGTGTATTGATGTTCAGTTTTTTCTGTATGGCTACCTCGTATATTTTTGGCACGCTGCTAACGGCAAACGGGTCGGTGAGGCAGCTCAACATTATGGCTGCATGTGCAATGGTCTTAAATGTGGTTCTTAATTTAATTTTAATTCCGCAATTGAAAGCCTATGGTGCATCACTAGCAGGTTTTATAACCCAATTGTTAACAGCCATTGTTCAAGCGGTAATCGCATATCGAATTTTTAGACTGCACCCAGGCTCCGGTTTTTTTGTGCGCCTGCTGATTTTTGCTGTTTCTATCTTTTTAATGGCCTACCTGTGCAGTTTGTTTATTTCCAACTGGATTATGGGAGCTGCTTGCGTAATGCTTGCGGGTGTAGCAGCGGCTTTCGGGTTGAAACTCATACATGTAAGTAAATTAATGGCTATCCTCAGAGAGCGTTGACAGCCTTATTAGCCCTTGCCATCGTATATTTTTTTACTTTTGCGCTTCAATTTCAAAAAAGGTAGAATGAATACTCCTTCCTACGAAGAAAATTACGCCTCGTTAAACTTACTCCAGTTGCTTAAAAAATGGAAA
>JAYTNW010000269.1:0-5583 GCA_043748115.1 Bacteroidota bacterium
GGCCACAAAGCGAATTGTTTTTTGAAGGAAACAATAAAGGAGATTTCTATTTTATAAAGTAGCTGATGAAAAAAAATTCGCAAATAAAGCCGGCTGTAAATCCAGTGTAAAGTTGTGCCGGTGAATGTGCTTGTGATTGAAGCCTTGCAGTAGCTACAATACCCGAAAGAATAAATGCTGCAATTATTTCGAGTTGGAAATTACCATAAAGCACCACAGACAGGGCATACAATGCTCCGCAAAGTCCACCCATACCGATCATGTGCACGCTAATTTTCCAAAAAAAATTTACGATCAAAGCAACGGCAATAGAACAAGTTGCCCCAAGGATGAGAACGCGGATAAAGGAGGGGACGGGTATTTTTTGAAGGAAATAAAAACAGGTGATGTAATAAAGAATGGTGAATATAAATGGAAGTGTGCGCTCACTTTTATTTTCCATGAGCATGGATTGTACGCCACCTCTCTTAAGCAATAGATAGGAGGAGAGAACAGGCATTAAACAAGTAAGCACTAAAACGGTGAGTAGGATTATTTTTTTTAACGAGTCAGATAATACATAGGCCATGTATGTATCAGAACTGAAAAGAATGAGTAATAAGTAAGTGGGAATTAAAAGCGGATGAAAGAGGTAGGAAATAAAAACAGAAAATCGAGTGGACATTCTTATAGTTCTTTACGCAAACGTGCAACAGGGATGTTCAGTTGCTCACGGTACTTTGCAATCGTTCTTCTGGCAATATTGTATCCTTTTTCGTGAAGCAATTCGGCCAGCCTGTCGTCAGGCAATGGTTTGCGTTTGTCTTCGGCTGCAATGGCATCGCTCAGTATTTTTTTTACTTCACGGCTGCTCACTTCTTCTCCCGAATCTGTTGACAAAGCTTCTGAGAAAAAGCTTTTGATCAAAAAAGTTCCAAATGGGGTTTGTACATATTTGCTGTTGGCAACACGCGATACGGTTGAAATATCCAGCCCTACTATATCAGCAATATCTTTTAGGATCATGGGTTTCAATTTCTTTTCATCGCCTTCAATAAAATAATCATATTGATATTTCATGATGGCCTCCATGGTGTGCAGCAATGTTGCTTGGCGTTGCATAATGGCATCAATAAACCATTTGGCTGAATCAATTTTTTGCTTCAGGTAAAGTATAGCCTCTTTATTGGCACGATCCTGTTTTTTGCTGCTGGCATAACCCTGCATCATTTCATTGTACTCACGGTTAATTCTTAACTCTGGTGCATTGCGAGAGTTGAGGGTGAGTTCAAGATTGCCATCATGGTTAGTAATAATAAAATCAGGAACAATATGCTGTACCGTTTTTGAGTCAGCAGAAATATCTCCTCCCGGTCTTGGGTTCAGCTTTAAAATTTCCTGCATGGCATCCTTTAGGTACTCATCAGGCAGGTTCATGGAGCGTGCTATTTTCTCGTAATGCTTTTTCGAGAACTCGTCCATGTAGTTTTTAATTATTTCAATAGCGCGAGCCACCACTTTGCTGTCACTGTTTTTGCGTTGCAGCTGCAATAAAAGACATTCCTGTAAATTGCGAGCACCCACGCCCGGAGGGTCAAATGTTTGAATTACTTGTAATACATGAAGCAACTCATCAGGGGTGGTATCAATGTTTTGAGTAAAGGCAAGGTCGTTAACAATTGACGAAAGGTCTCTTCGCAGGTAGCCATCCTCATCTAAGCTGCCAATCAAGTGTTGTGCAATGCGAACGTGTTTTTCGTTAAGTTCAATTAATCCCAGTTGTGATAAGAGATTTTCCTGAAAAGTAACTGTGGATCCATACGGCATTTCTGTGCGCTCCTCATCAGGCGAAGTGTTGTTGGCGCTGGTTTTGTAATAAGGCACATCCTCATCGGTGATGTAATCGTCTATATCAAAATCATCATCCGTTCTTTCTTTTATCTCCTCTTCATGGCTATTGTCAAATTCTTCCTTTTTTACCTCTTCATTTTCAGTTGCTTCTACAGCATCGTCTAACTCCTCATACTCTTCTTCGTCTTGTTGTTGTTCTTCTTCCGCATCTTCAGGAGCCCCTTCTTCAAGAGCAGGGTTTACTTCCATTTCTTCTTTTATACGTTGTTCCAAGGCAATGGCAGGAAGCTGCAGCAGTTTCATTAACTGTATTTGCTGCGGTGAAAGTTTTTGTAAAAGCTTCTGCTGTAAACTTTGTTTTAACATGCTACTGTAAAATGTATTAAAGGTTGATAAAGATAACTCTTTTACGCTAAATTTTCACAAAAGTTAACACCTCTTAAACGTTGGTATTATTACGGTGTTGCTTAAAATGTGGTGAGTTAAAATTCAGCATTTTTTGGCGTTCGTGGAAAAGGTATAACATCACGGATATTGCTCATGCCTGTTACAAATAAGATTAACCTTTCAAAGCCAAGTCCAAATCCGGAATGAGGGCACGTTCCAAATCTGCGTGTATCTAAATACCAATACATTTCTTTTTCAGGAATGTGCATTTCACGCATGCGGGTTACTAGTTTATCGTAGTTCTCCTCGCGTTGCGATCCTCCAATTATTTCTCCTATCCATGGAAAAAGTACATCCATTCCACGTACAGTTTTACCATCATCGTTTTGTTTCATGTAAAACGATTTAATGTTCTTTGGGTAATCAGTAAGTATAACGGGGCTTTTAAAATGCTCAACTAAAAAATTCTCATGTTCCTTTTGAAGGTCGCTTCCCCATTCCACTTTAAATTCAAACTTACTGTTCGATGCCATTAAAATTTCTACAGCAGCAGTATAAGTTAATCGTGTAAAAGGTTTTTCTACCACTGATTTTAATCTTGCCAACAACTCTTTATCGTAAAGCTCGTTTAAAAAGTGAATGTCATCGTAGCAATGTTCAAGCGCGTAACGTATCAAGGATTTCAACATGTCTTCAGCAAGATCCATGTTGTCTTCAATTTCAAAAAAAGCCATTTCAGGTTCTATCATCCAAAACTCGGCAAGGTGGCGTGGAGTGTTTGAGTTTTCTGCGCGGAATGTGGGGCCGAAAGTGTAGATCTTACCCAATGCCATTGCAGCCAGCTCTCCCTCCAGTTGTCCGCTTACGGTGAGATTTGTAGGGCGGCCAAAAAAATCTTCTTTAAAGTCAATTGCTCCGTCATCAGTGCGTGGAAGTTTGTTAAGGTCCAATGTTGTTACTTGGAACATTTCTCCTGCACCTTCAGCATCACTAGCAGTAATGATGGGAGAATGGAGATTATAAAAACCGTTGTCGTTAAAATATTTATGCACGGCAAATGCCATCGCATGGCGTATGCGTAAAATAGCGCCAAAGGTGTTGGTGCGTGGGCGCAGGTGTGCAATTTCGCGAAGGAACTCAAGGGTGTGTCCTTTTTTCTGCAGCGGATAGGTTTCTGCATCAGCGGTGCCATACACTTCAATTTCTTTTGCTTGTATTTCCACGCTTTGTCCTTGTCCTTGTGACGGCACCAGTACTCCTTTAACTCCTATGCATGAACCTGTGGTTACTAATTTAAGGGTTTCCTCATTAAAATTAGCGATCTCGGCAACAACTTGTATGTTATGGATGGTACTTCCATCATTGATGGCAATAAAAGAAATATTCTTGTTCCCACGCCTGGTGCGCACCCATCCTTTAACCAATACTTCCTGCTGTGTTGCCTCAGTACTTAAAAGGTTTTTTATGTACGAATGATTCATTCCTAAAAATTTTTGCAAAGATAGTGGAATGCAAGTTGAGAATGTGGAACCGGAACGTGTTTGATAACACCATGGGGCATAAAAAAAGCCGTAATCAGTTAAGACCACAGCTTTCGTTTTTTTCTTTGCCTAATGTTATTCCACGGTCACACTCTTAGCCAGGTTTCTAGGTTGATCTACATTACAACCACGCATTACGGCAATATGGTAGGATAACAATTGTAAAGGAATTACGCTCACAAGTGGAACCAATATTTCGTCCGTTTCAGGAATTTCAATAACATAATCGGCCATCTTTTTTACTTCAGTGTCACCTTCGGTAACAATGGCAATTATTTTCCCTTTACGCGCTTTTACTTCCTGTATGTTACTCACTACTTTTTCGTAGGACGAGTTTTTAGTGGCAATCACTACCACAGGCATTTCTTCGTCAATCAGTGCAATGGGTCCATGTTTCATTTCTGCCGCAGGATACCCTTCTGCATGTATGTAAGATATTTCTTTAAGCTTTAAAGCACCTTCCAACGCCACTGGAAATCCATAGCCTCGGCCTAAATAAAGTGCATTGCTGGCATCTTTAAACTTAGCGGCAATCTCTTTAATTTTATCGTTCGATTTTAACGCTATTTCCACTTTTGAAGGAATGGTTTCCAGTTCGCTTAACAGCGCATGATAACGCTCTTTGCTAATTGTTCCTTTTTTGTTGGCCATTTGCAAAGCCATCAAAGTTAAAACAGTAACTTGTGCGGTAAATGCTTTGGTAGAGGCAACCCCAATTTCGGGGCCGGCATGTGTATAAGAACCCGCATGTGTAGTGCGCGGAATGGAAGACCCCACTACGTTACAAACGCCAATGATAGTCGCTCCTTTTTCCTTTGCCATCTCAATAGCAGCAAGACTGTCGGCAGTTTCACCACTTTGTGAAATGGCTATTACCACATCATCTTCGTTAATGATAGGGTTGCGGTAACGGAATTCCGATGCGTATTCTACTTCAACAGGTATTCTCGCCAAATCTTCAATTAAATATTCAGCAACTAAGCCGGCATGCCATGATGTTCCACATGCCACGATCATGATGCGTTTTGCATTGATCAATTTATTTTCATACTGGTTGATGCCACCTAAACGGAGGGTTCCGTTTTTCGCATCAATACGGCCACGCATACTGTCCCAAATGGAACGGGGTTGCTCGTAAATTTCTTTTAACATAAAATGCTCATAGCCGCCTTTCTCAATGGCTTCAAGCTTAAGCTCCAGTTCCTGTACAAAGGGTACCTTGGTTTGGTTGTCAATAGTTTTTACGGTGAGTTTGCCTTTGTCAATGGTGGCTACTTCGCCATCGTTAAGGTAGGCCACATTTTTAG
Organism: Bacteroidota bacterium; assembly: GCA_043748115.1. Taxonomy (GTDB): domain Bacteria; phylum Bacteroidota; class Bacteroidia; order AKYH767-A; family OLB10; genus OLB10. Next base: position 5,066 of record JAYTNW010000269.1, read on the forward strand.
TGTATTCCACAATAGGAGTGGCATCAGAGGCAATGAAGTATTCATCCTTACCAATACCCACAACAATAGGGCTGCCCTTGCGAGCGGCAATTACCTTTTCGGGTTCATTTTTTGAAAGCACAACAATGGCGTAAGCACCAATTACTTCGCCTAAGGCCAGTCTTACCGCTTCTTCAGTGGCAACGTTGGTCTTGTTTTTGATCTCTTCAATTAAGTGAATGAGTACTTCTGTATCAGTATCGCTTTTAAAAGTGTGTCCTGAGTTTTGCAGTTCTTGTTTTATAGAAGCATAATTTTCTATAATGCCGTTATGTATAATGGCCAGGTCTTTCGATTCTGAGTAATGAGGATGGGCATTTCTGTCGTTAGGTTCGCCATGCGTAGCCCAGCGCGTGTGGCCCATGCCCACATTTCCTGAAAGGTTTTTATCAACCGTATAGGCTGCAAGGTCAGCCACTTTTCCTGCTTTTTTATAAACATTTAAATCGCCATTGAGTAAAGCAACACCGGCACTGTCG
>JAYTNW010000270.1:0-3235 GCA_043748115.1 Bacteroidota bacterium
GAGGTAACCGTGCTGAAAAATATACATCGTACAAATTTGATGCATTTCAATCTATCAATTACCCGGCATTAGCTGAAGCCGGAACAGAGATACATTATAACCATGAGCATATTCGGGAGGTGAACAATAATGATTTAAATGTACAGACTAAATTTTCAAAGGATATTTTTATTTTGAAATTGTTTCCGGGCATTAATCCGCAAATAGTAAACTCCATACTGCACACTAAAAACCTCAAGGGTTTAATTATAGAAACCTACGGCTCTGGTAATGCTCCAAAGGATAAGCAGTTGTTGGGCATGTTTAAAGATGCGGTTAAAAGACATGTTGTTATCGTTAACGTATCGCAATGCAGCGGAGGTGTGGTAGAGATGGAAAAATACGAAAATGGACTGGCTTTAAAACGGGCTGGTATAGTGAGCGGGCTGGATATGACAACGGAAACAGCGATTACTAAACTGATGTTTTTACTGGGGCAAAACCTGAGTTATGAAGAGGTGAAAGTTAAAATGCAGCAGCCATTGGCAGGTGAGTTGAGCCGTGTATAAAAATGTTGATAAGTACATGAGCATTAGCGCAGTTCAAAGCAAATGCATCCTACTTTTGACTCGGTTTTAATCAATCTATGTTGACAACGGTCAAAGGATAGGTTTGGTTTTAGGTTCTCAGCCTGTCGCTTTTTAACGACAGGCTTTTTTGTTGATCAAAGATTAGTTAAAATACTCTTTCATTTTTTCAAAAAAACTTTTGTCGCCTTTACCCGGACGAGGCTTGAAGTTGTCCGAATCGCGAAGTTTTTCCAATAACTTTTTTTCTTCAGAAGAAAGAGCCTGTGGAGTCCAAACATTAATATTTACAAGCAGGTCACCTCTATGATAACTGTTAACACGTGGAACACCTTTGCCTTTAAGGCGTAAAACTTTTCCACCTTGGGTGCCGGGTTCAATTTTTATTTTGGCTTTGCCATCTACGGTAGGTACTTCAATGTTTGTTCCCAACGCTGCATCCACAAATGTTATGTAAAGATCAAATAATAAGTTGTCGCCATCACGTTTTAACTGCGGATCTTCCACCTCTTCAATCACAATAAGTAAATCACCGGGCACGCCATTGCGTTCGCCCATGTTACCTTTGCCATTAACGTTAAGTTGCATTCCATCAGCCACCCCTGCAGGGATTGGCACTGTAATGGTTTCTTCGCCTTGTTCCGTACCTGTACCGTGACAGGTTTTACAGCGGTTGGCAATAACCTGTCCTTCACCGTTGCAGGCAGGACAAGTGGTTGTGGTTTGCATTTGCCCCAATATAGTGTTGGTAACCCTGCGAACCTGGCCAGCACCCTTGCATGTTCCGCAAGTATTAAAAGAATTGCTGCCTTGTGCTCCGCTGCCATGGCAGGTGTGACAGGCAACAGCTTTGCTAACCTTTATTTTTTTCTCTACACCATTGGCAATTTCCTGCAAATTCAATTTTACTTTAATGCGCAGGTTAGAGCCACGGTTTACACGTCTTCCGCCTCGTTGTTGACCGCCACCACCTCCAAAAAAACTCTCGAAAGGATTGTGGCCTCCAAAAATATCTCCAAACTGGCTGAAAATATCATCCATGTTCATGTTGCCGCCACCGTATCCACTACCGGCTGCACCTCCAACTCCTTGGTGTCCAAATTGGTCGTAGCGGCTGCGTTTATTGCTGTCACTTAAAACCTCATAGGCCTCAGCAGCTTCTTTAAATTTTTCTTCTGATGCCTTATCACCCGGATTTTTATCAGGATGGTATTTAATAGCCATTTGACGATAAGCCTTTTTTAATTCGGCTTCGCTTGCGTTTTTTGCAACACCTAAAATTTCGTAATAATCTCTTTTTGCCATTAAGTAATAGTTTTCAGATAAGGTTAATTTAACATATCATTACATCCCCACCACCACTTTTGCGTGGCGAATCACCTTATCGTTTAACATGTAACCTTTTTCAAGCTCATCAGCAACCAACCCCTTTTTGTTTTCATCCTCAACGGGAATATTGGTTACCGCTTCATGCAGGTCTGTATCAAATGGTTTGTTTAATGACTCAATAGATTGAAGTCCCTTTTGTGTGAGTATGGTTTTTAGTTTGTTTTGAATCAACATCACCCCTTCCTTCAATGCATCCACATCTTTAATGTTATCCATCGAGCGGATAGCTCTATCCATATCATCAAGCACAGGTAGCAAAGAAGATATAACATCACTGCCTGCTGATTTTAACAGGTCCATTCTTTCTTTAAATGTACGCCTCTTATGATTTTCAAAATCACTGTATAAGCGCAAATATTTATCGTTAGCTACATTCAATTCTGCTTTTAAAAGCTCTAAGGGATTATCAGTTGCTGATAAATTTTCAGGTTCCTCCTGAGGGAGTGTATGCTCTGGATTTTCTCCCATAGGAGTTTCACCGGTACTTTCATTAACAGGTTCTTGTGCGGCTGATGATTCCGTATTCATTTTATTTTTTTTGAAGAATAATTTCATTTTCCGAAAGTCAAATATTTTGCCATGTACCAAGGATGGTCAAAATGGCAGGCAAAAGTAGGTTTTTAGGTCGTATTATGTATATTTTTTCAAGGTATGAAAACAAAAACGGCAGGTATTTTACCTGCCGTTTTTAGTATGTATTTTAAATAGTGTTATTCAGCCAGTAATTTATCCAATTCCTGCTCTAATGCTGCACCACGAAGGTTGCGAGCCACTATTATACCATTGCCGTCAACCAACCAATTGGTTGGAATGGACTGCACGCCATAAATCTGTGCACCTTTGGACTGCCATCCTCCCAAATCACTTACGTGGTTTTTCCAATCTAATTTGTCTTGCTGTATAGCTTGCACCCAACGGTCTTTATTCTGATCTAAAGAAACGTTGTAGATAGTAAATCCACCTTTGGTTGCTTTAAATTTTTTGTCTTTATACTTGTTGTAAGCTGCAACCACATTAGGGTTTTCCATTCTGCAAGGGCCGCACCAAGAAGCCCAAAAATCAATTAGCACAACTTGACCTTTTAAGGAGGATAGCGCAAGTGTTTTGCCTTCAGGAGTAGCGAAGGCTAACTCAGGTGCCTTGTTGCCAACGTTGGTTCCCACTGCTGGTTTTTGAGCCAAGGCAAATGAACTAATGAGTGTTAGAGCCAGAATACTTTTGATTAATTTCATATTGATTTATTTTTTTAGCGAAGCGCCAACAACTATACCATTATGCTG
>JAYTNW010000271.1:0-8835 GCA_043748115.1 Bacteroidota bacterium
AATCGTCGGAAGAGAAAGCTGCGCAATTGACAGAAATGTTTTTGAAGATGGACAACACGAGCGACTTGCTGATCAATTTATTTATGATCGCCCTGATCCCGGCCATAGGCGAAGAATTACTTTTCCGCGGCATCATCCAAAAAATATTTTCAAGCTGGTCAAAGAACGCCCACGTCGGCATCTGGACAGCAGCATTTTTATTCAGCGCCATGCACATGCAATTCTACGGTTTCATTCCAAGGTTTCTCCTCGGCGGAATACTCGGTTACTTATTAGTGTGGAGTGGAAATCTATGGCTACCCATCACAGCCCATTTCGTAAACAATGCCGGCGCAGTGATCTTCACCTATCTCTATCAGCACGAAAAGATCGCAGTTGATCCGGATAAGATCGGTGTAGAGAGTGATTTTGGGAGTGTGGCCATCAGTTTGGTTTTAGGAATAGGATTGATGTGGGTGATCTATAAGAGGGAAAAGAAGAATGATCCGCCGGAGGAGAATTACAGCGTAGAGGAGACGTTTTGATAGCATTCAATCCACAAAAATTCACTTTCTTTACGACCCCGAAAACGATTCGGAATAGTTTATTTATAGAGTACAAAGTTGAAGTTAGTAGTAACCACTGTTACTTACCACTTTCTACTTACTACTTACCCAAAAGGAGAGATGTCCGAGTGGCTTAAGGAGCACGCTTGGAAAGCGTGTGTTCCCCAAAAGGGTACCGTGGGTTCGAATCCCACTCTCTCCGCAAAATTCTTTTTTCAGAAGATTTCAGCAGATCATGATGATGATCTCGATGTTTCATCTAGCATTTTTTTAAGTTGAGTGACGGTGTCTGCATCTTCGGCATTTTTGTCTTTTCGCCATCGTAAAATTCTCGGAAATCGTACAGCAATTCCTGATTTATGTCGTGATGAGTGCTGCATTCCTTCAAACCCTATTTCGAAAACAAGTTCAGGTTTTACGGTTCGCACCGGACCAAATTTTTCCAAAGTGTTTGCTTTGATGAAGCGATCTATCTCTGTGATTTCTTTATCCGTTAAGCCACTGTATGCTTTTGCAAAGGGCAATAATTTTCCTTGTTCCCACACCGCAAAAGTGTAGTCGGTAAACAATTCAGCGCGTTTACCATGCCCTTTCTGTGCATACACCAGCACTGCATCTGCTGTCATTGGATCCACTTTCCATTTCCACCAATCGCCTTTTTTGCGTCCAGACTGGTAGGCTGCATTTTTACGTTTAATCATCAACCCTTCTGCCTTAACTTCTCTTGCTTTTAGTTGTATGGTTTTTAGTTGTTCCCATGATGTTGAAACAACCAATGGTGATAGCCTAACGGTTTTGTGAGAGAGGCCATAAAATATATTTTCTAATATTTTCCTGCGCTCGCTATGGATTTTCGAACGAATATCTTCACCTTTAAATTCTAAAACATCATACAAAATGATGCCAGCAGGTGATGATTCCATTACCTTTTTTGTCACATTTTTACGGCTGATGCGCTTTTGCAACCATCCAAAAGGCAATGTTTGAATTTCACTAGCTGATGTATCCAAACAAACCAGTTCTCCATCTAGTACGGTGCCGTCACCAAGTGCTTCTTTTAGGAAATGCAACTCCGGGAATTTATTGGTTACTAATTCTTCTCCGCGCGACCAGATAAAAAGTTCTCCCTTGCGTTTAATCACCTGAGCCCTGATGCCATCCCACTTCCATTCAACAAACCAATCATTAACTTCGCTTAACCCTTTTCCGTTATCTTCAATTGGCTGGGCTAGAAAAAACGGGTAGGGTGTAGATATTTCTCCCTCTTGCCCTGAGAAAATAAGTTGCTCGAATGATAATTTTGCCGGATCCCAGTTTCCCATTAATCGGTGTGTAATCACGGCTGTTGATATTCCCGTTAATTCGCTTAATGCCCTTACCACCAGTGTTTGAGAAACACCAACCCGTAAACTTCCCATCAGCAATTTATTAAATACTAATATTTCATATTTATCTAAAGTGTGCCACGCTTGTAAAATGACCGCTTTTTTCTCAGACTCTGTTTTGCCGTTTAGGTCAATAATGATATGAAACCATTGCGACAGAGATAGTAGTGAAGTGTGATTTTTATTTTCGACCAGCAAAGCAATTGTTTCACCCAAATCTCCAACATTGTGATAGCATTCTTCAAACAGCCAAGCGGGTAAGTCTGCTGTTTCTGCCGCCCATTCACGGAGTTGCGATGTAGCTATGTTTCGCTTCGGCCTTCTGCCGCTAAAAAGTGCAAGCGCCCAAATTTTGTCCTCTGCGTGAGCGCTATGGAAGTAATTTTTTAATAGAGCAACTTTTAAGTGGGTACTATTGGTGCTATCAAGCGTGCGAAAAAGTTCAACGAATAATTTCATCACTCTCTGTATTTGTGTTTTGTGAGGTGAGTAACCCATCATCTGATGTTTCAAGATCACCATACATCGTTTTCATTTCCTTTGCGTCCAATCCTTTATCGCAAAGCCATCTGGAAAAAACACTACTGTAACCGTGTGTTACGTAAACACGTTCTGCTCCAGTATTTTTTACCGCAAAATTTAATTCGTTCCAGTCAGCGTGATCACTTAAAACAAAACCTTTGTCAAGTGATCTTCGTGTTTTAGCGCCTCTCATTGCCATCCATCCGCTGCAATATCCGGTAGTGTAGTCGGGAAGCCTTTTTACCCAAGGCGAATCGGCAGCACCTGGTGGAGCTAGTATCAACGATGCTTTTAATGCTTCACGTGGTGTATTATTCGTTAATGGTAAAACCTGCGGAAGTTTGAATCCGGCTGCCATCAAGCGTTCGTTAACTTTACAAATGGCTCCATGTCCGTAAACAGGCAAACCGTTAAGAGGCAAATTAGTTAGTAGGCGCTGCATTTTTCCCAAGGAGTAACCCATCAATAATGTAGCTTTTCCTGAAGAGGTGTTGCCACTAATCCATCTTGTGATTTCATTAATGACACTAGATTGAGGTTCCCACCGGTAAACAGGCAAAGCGAAGGTTGATTCGGTTATAAACACATGACATTTTATGGGCTCAAAGGCTTCGCAAAAATTGTCGTTTTGTAATTTGTAATCACCACTCACTACCCATACCTGCCCTTTAAACTCAACACGTATTTGCGCACTGCCAATAATATGCCCGGCAGGATGCAGAGAAAACCTTACTCCGCGAATAAAAAAAGCTTCTCCATAGTTAACGGTGCCTAGGCTGATTTGTTCACCTAATGTTAGCCTTAAGATAGGTTCGGAATTTTTATGTGTGATGTAGTGTGAACACCCTGAGATGGCATGATCGCTGTGGGCGTGGGTAATAATAGCTGTGGGCACCCTTTTCCATGGATCAATGTAAACATCTGCTTCTGCGCAGTAAATACCTTGATTTGTTACTTCCAATAAGTGAGGCATGTGGGTGCTAACAAAAAGATAATAATTACAGAATTGAATAAAACTGAATGCCATCACTTGAGTGCTTGATGGCAGTACTTGTAGTAAACAACAAAAGCGCAGCAGAGTTCAGACTTTATGCTTCCAAAATTCATGTTACTGGAGCTGTGCTCATTTTGATGCTGTGAAACTAACATTGTTGCTGTTCATAATCTTTTCTTTCACCATACTTTAGACTTTATCTCACCGTTATTTTCAATAGTTTTGCGCATTATAAAAAGAATGTTTCGAGCACTAATATGGCTACCAAGAAAAAAAACAGTTTTAGAACCTTTGTAAAGGTTTTATGGCTGATTGTTTTACTTCCTTTTATCATTCTCTTTTCTCTGGTGATGGCTGCTAATTCAGGCGTGTTTGGAGAACTTCCAACTTTTGAACAGTTGGAAAATCCCAATAGCAGTTTGGCATCAGAAGTGATATCATCTGACAATGTGGTGCTAGGTAAGTATTTTGTTCAGAATAGGAGTAACATACGCTACTCTGACTTGACACCAAATACCGTAAATGCCTTAAGAGCAACTGAAGATGTGCGATTTGATGAGCACAGCGGTGTTGATATTCGCGGACTGGGACGTGTTTTTTTTAAGACGGTAATATTAAGGCAACGTACCTCTGGCGGAGGAAGTACTTTGACACAACAGTTGGCAAAAAATCTTTTTCCACGTGAAAATGAGAAAGGCCTGGCTTTTCTAACACGGAAGATAAAGGAATGGGTTATAGCAGTGAGATTGGAGAAGAGTTACACCAAACAGGAAATTATGGCCATGTATCTTAATACGGTTGAGTTTGGTCATAATAGTTATGGTATTAAATCAGCTGCAAAAACTTTTTTCAATAAAACACCTGACCAGCTAAAGACAGAGGAAGCTGCAATGCTTATTGGCATGTTGCAGGCGCCTTCACGCTACAGTCCGGTGCGAAATCCGCAAACGGCAAAAACCAGGCGCAATATTGTGCTTGGACAAATGAACAAGTATAATTTCATTACCCCGCAGCAGTTTGATTCGCTGCGTGTTTTACCTATTAAACTGGCTTACCAGGCCGAAGATCATAATGAAGGGTTGGCGCCATACTTCCGCGAAACCCTCCGGCTTGAACTCATGCAATGGTGTAAAGAGCATAAAAAAGCAGATGGCACTTCGTATAACCTTTATCGCGATGGGTTGCGTATTTACACCACCATTGATTCACGAATGCAGGCTTATGCCGAAAAAGCGATGGCCGAACATTTAACAGATTTGCAAAAAACGTTTAACGATCATTGGAAAGGTCGCATTCCGTGGGCAGAGCATCCAGAAATTATTGAAGATGCCATAAAAAGTTCCACACGCTACCAGGAATTGAAGGATGACGGTTTGTCGGAAGCAGAGATAAAAAAGGAGTTTAACAAGAAAATTGACATGACCGTTTTTTCATGGAAGGGAGAAGTGGATACATCTCTTTCGCCATTGGACTCCATAAAATATTACAAGAAATTTTTGCAGGCCGGCTTTATGAGCGTGGAGCCGCAAACAGGGTTTGTGCGCACGTGGGTAGGTGGTAACAACTACCGATATTTTAAGTATGACCACGTGAAAGTAGGTAAGCGTCAGGTGGGTTCTACCTTCAAACCTTTTTTATACACTTTGGCCATGCAAGAAGGGTATTCTCCCTGCTTTAAAGTGCCTAATGTACGGGTTACAATTCCTATACAGGGTCAGCCCGATTGGTCACCAACAAACAGTGATGGAAAATATGGCGGCATGCTAACTTTAAAGGAAGCTTTAGCAGAGTCAGTAAACAGTGTTTCGGCCTACTTGATTAAAGAATTTGGTCCTGAGGCAATGATAGAAATTGCGAGAAAAATGGGTATTACTTCGTCAATAGATGCTGTTCCATCCATTTGCCTTGGAACACCGGATGTGTCATTGTTTGAAATGACAGGTGCTTATGGCACGTTTGCAAATAAAGGTGTTTACACACAACCGGTTTATATTACGCGAATTGAAGACAAAAACGGAATGGTATTACAAGAATTCGTTCCACGTAAAATTGAAGCCATAAGTGAAGAAACAGCGTACCTTATGATCAACCTTATGCAAGGAGTGGTGCAGGGTGGAACAGGAGCAAGGTTAAGATTTAGATATGGGTTAAGCAATCCTATTGCAGGAAAAACGGGGACCACACAAAATAACAGTGACGGTTGGTTTATGGGCATCACTCCCACATTGGTATCCGGTGTATGGGTGGGTTGCGAAGACAGATCAATTCATTTTCGTACCACAAATTTAGGACAGGGCGCTAACATGGCATTGCCGATTTGGGGTTTGTTTATGAAAAAAGTATATGCCGATAAAGCACTAAAAGTATTTACCGGTGATTTTGAAAAACCTGCATTACCTCTTACTATTGAATTGGATTGCAGTAAGTATGAATCAGACAAAACAAATACACAGCAAAACAATACGGGTTTTGGTACTGACCTCTGATTTGAAAAATGGTGGCGCTAATTCAATGGCTGGCGCCTAGGTGCATTGCCATAAATAACGGTTACTTCAAGTCCGAAAGGAGAGAAATACTGAGTCAGGAGTTCATTAATATTTTTCTTCGCAGCTTCTTTATGTGCAGTGTTAACTGTTAATGCAGTGCGGCTGTTTTCGTATAGTTTTTTAGAGATGCGGAAATATGTTTCTTCATCGCTCAAAGTAAACCATCCTTTTTTATTGTTAGCAATCGCTTCATTTAATTTAAGCTCATAACTTAACAATTGGGGTTCGGGCAAAAACACTGTCACTGTCTTTGCTTGGTGCTCCACATTTAATTTCATTGTACCTAAGTTAACGCCATATTTAGCTTCATAAGGTACACGCATGTAAATTGTGTTTTCGAAAAACATTTTTTTTAGCGAAGCCGTGAAGGACATATCATAATCTTCTCCAATGTTCATCTCTGAGGTGCCTTTCACTTCCAAAGCACCTAGTTCGGCAATTTTTTTTATTACAGAATAGTTTTCAATAAGAGTTTCTTTGGTAGCGTTAGCTCCCATTTTTTTGCCAATAAAATATATTCCTGCAAAAGCGAGCGTTAAAACAATAACAAGTATAATAAGTTGTATGTTTTTAATCATGGAACTAAAGGTAATGCTTTTTTACGGTTTTTAAACTGCAACCCACTATACACAAAAACAGAACTGATAACGATGAGGGTGCCTACATAAAAACCCGTGTTTAGCAATTCATTTTCTTTAAATATGAAAATTGCTAGAACTATGCTGTACAGTGGTTCTAAATTTACGGAGAGGTTCATGGTAAATGCATTTATTTTTTTAAGTGACTCCAGTGACAGCGTAAATGCCACAGACGTGCACACAACACTTAACAACAATAGCCATAAACCATCCCAGGCGGAAGGGGTTTGAAATTTGAAATCAAAAGCAGGAAGCAGTATCGGCAAAATCAAAGAAAGAAAAACAAAACCGCTGATAAGTTCAATAAATGTTACGGCTGCAGGTTCGTGAGATGACACTAGTTTTTTGTTGATGATGGTAAACCAAGCACCTAAAAATGCACCTCCTAATGAAAGCAGAATCCCTACCGCATATAGTTTTTGGAACGAAAAAATAATGTAAATGCCCGACATCACCAAGATGGCTAAAAAAATGTTGCCTTTGTTTATTTTTTGTTTGTTGATAATGGGCTCAAGCAAAGCCGAGAACAGCGAAACAGAAGAAAAACAACTTAGGGCAATTGAGATATTGGAGGCTTTTATGGAAGCATAAAATAAAAGCCAATGCAAACAAACAATTATACCCACACCAGCTTGCTTCATTAATTCGTTTGGGGCAGGCAATTTAAAATTTTTGCCCCTCAACATAAATGGAATAAGGGCTAAGGCACTAATGATCATCCGGTACCAAACAATCATGATCGCATTCATTTCAATAGCCTTACCGAAAACTCCGGTAAACCCCCAGAGCAAAATGGCTATATGCATTTGAAGGTATGCCCTGCGCATAAAATCAGAAGTTTTTAAGGTGCTGGTAAAGTTTTTGGGTGGGCAAGCCCATAACATTATAGAAGCATCCGTTTATCTTTTCAATACACGTTAATCCAAACCAGTCCTGAATACCGTATGATCCTGCTTTGTCATAAGGCTGAAAATTTTCGATGTAATAATGAATGTCTTCTTCGTGATATGGTCTGAAATAAACTTCACTTCTGTCAAAGAAAACTTCTTTTTTTTCTTGTGAGGCAATGCAAACCCCGGTAAACACCTCATGCATGTTGCCGGAAAGTTTGGAAAGCATTTTTATTGCATCTTTTCGGTCAACAGGTTTATTAAGGATTTCATTTTTAAATACCACAATCGTGTCGGCAGTGATGATAAGTCTGTTGTTTTTATTTAAGTACTCCTCAAAAGCCAATGCCTTTTTTAAGGCAAGATGAAGCACCACCTGTTCGTTTTTTAAGTGTGCAGGGAAACTTTCATCGGTTTCTTTTACTTCACTTTTAAAACAAATATTGAGTTGTTGCAAAAGTTGTTGCCTTCGCGGTGAACGAGAGGCAAGTATAATTTCCTTATGTTGAAGGTTTGGTAAATTCATAAACGATACTAAGTAATGAAAAACCAAAATAGATAAATACAGTGATACAAGAATTTTTTAAACGAGTTAACACCATCCGATACCAACCGAAATGGAATGGTGCTTTCATCTTTTAACAAAAGCAACACAGGTAAACCAATGAAATATTTTGTTTTGTTTACCATTACCTTCGCAACATGTCTTTGTCAAAGCAATTGATCATTTGGTATAAAAAGCATCAGCGCAATCTTCCTTTCCGTGAAACCAAAGATGCCTATAAAATATGGTTGAGTGAAATTATTTTACAGCAAACCAGGGTAGAGCAGGGCTTGCCGTATTACTATCGTTTTACAGAAAAATTTCCTAATGTTTTTTCGCTTGCGCAGGCCAGTCAGGAAGAGGTGCTTAAGCTGTGGCAGGGGCTTGGTTATTATTCCAGAGGACGCAACTTGCATGAAGCCGCAAATAGTGTTGTGAAAAATTACAATGGAGTTTTTCCTGCCAATTACCATAAACTTTTGCAGCTAAAGGGAGTAGGGGCATATACGGCAGCAGCTATTGCCTCTTTTGCTTTTAATATGCCACATGCAGTAGTTGATGGTAATGTTTCAAGGGTTTTATCGCGGTTGTTTGCAGTTAATAATGCCATCAACTCTTCAGCCGGAAAAAAAATAATGGAGGAACTCGCTGAGGAGGTCATGGATAAGAAACATGTCGCATTGCATAATTATGCTATGATGGAATTAGGAGCGTTAGTGTGTAAACCTAAAAATCCACTTTGTGAACAGTGCCCACTTTCTGGTTTCTGCA
>JAYTNW010000272.1:0-5494 GCA_043748115.1 Bacteroidota bacterium
GCCTGCGAAAAGATTGTCGCCAACGTGTTTGTCTTTAGGGATGGGCTCGCCTGTGATGGCTGCCTCGTCAACAGAAGTTTCACCTGTTATAATCTTACCATCAAGTGGGATCATTTCACCGGGTTTAACCTGGATGATGGCTCCGACCTCAATTTTATCAATGGAAACATTTTGGTTTTGTTTTTTTACAAAAGCCGTTTTAGGTGCTTTGCTCACCAGCTCATCCAATGCGGATTTTGAGTTTTCAATTCCAATATCTTCCAGCCTTTCGCCTAAAACATAAAGCACTATCACTACTGCTGCCTCCGGATATTCGCCCAGGTAAAATGCCCCTATGACTGCAATTGTCATGAGTAAATTGATGCTGCTGAATTTGAGTTTGAAGATGGCCTGAACTCCGCTCCATAAAACTTTGTAGCCTATTGCCAAAATAAACAATGCGAAAACCACAGGTGCATAGGGAATGGGAATTGAGATGCCAATAATGGACAGTATCTCAAGTGTAACTACGATTATGATGGCAAAGAGAAGTATAAGGAATTTTTTATCGTGAAAGGGGAGTTTCATAGTACCATTTTTAATGCTGGTGAGCTTCGGCCTGGTTTGTGATTTTGGACTGAATAAAGAAAGCTCCCTGCGTTTAAATTATTGAGTTAACAAAAATATCTTTTAGCAAAGGTATTTCACTGTAGTTAATATTTATTATTACAATATCTGCCAAACTTAAGCATAGTAGTTTATTGACCAAACACCAAATAAAGTAAATGCCGTAAAAGAAGCACTTATTTAACCCGATGCTTGTGATATTACAATTGATACTTGTACAACTCAGCTATTGTCGATTGGTATTCCTTTTCTGTTTGGAGATAGTTATTTACTGCTGTGTTGAAGAAACTTGTTTCGTAGAAATATTCAATGGAAGATATATGACCTAAGGCAAGCGCTTTGCTGAGCAGTGTTGTACTGTTGAGGGATGAGAGTATAGGTTGATACTCAGATAGCGTTGCGCTGAGGTTGATGTAGCGCTCATAGATGTGTTTGATGTGGTAGTAATGTTCATTGGTGTGTGCATTTAATTCGAGGCTGCTGAACTGAAGTTGCGCCCTTTTTTGTTTTACGGTGTTACGTTTTTCCCATAGTGGTATGCTGATGCCAGTGTGAACACCGTTGTATTTTTGATTGGAGAATTCCTGGTAGTGGTAACCCACTTCCATTTTTGGCAGCCACAGAGATCTGCTAAGTTCCAGTTCTTTTTGTATGACTTGTTGCTTTTGCTGAAGTATTTTAAGTAACGGGTCGGCCTGTTCGTAGTCGGACTCCAATTGCGAGAATGCGGGGACTATGGGTGCTACAGGATAAACTGTATCAGCTAATGCAATTTCATTACCTCCGTTTAGCTCTGTTAACTTGATGGACAGTTCGTTGATAGCCGATATATTTTCATTATACTCTTTTTTGAAAGTGATGAGCTGTAATTGTGCTTTGTTTACCTCTAATGTATTCCCATCACCTTTATCAAGTTTGGTTTGAAAATCGGAAAACAACTTTTCGGCATTTTGTTTTTGCCTGTTGAGATGCTGTTGCAAACGGTTGTGGTAAATGAGTGCAATGCATATTTGTTTTGCTTCGAGCAATATGTCCTGCCTTGCGGCAGTGAACTCATGCTTTGACTTTTGCACCTGCGCTTTTGCCAACTGTCTTTTTTTGATGTAGGCTGATGGAAAATCAAATTGCTGCGCAATAGTAAATTCTGTTTGGTTGCCGGTTGATGACGGGTTGCCAGAGAGGAAATCATATTCGGCAGTAGGGTTAGGAGGCGTTAGACCTGCTTTGTATTCGAGGTTCCGTGCTTCGTAATACTGCGCTGTGGCCTGTATGCTCTTGTTGTTTTTTGCAATAGAGGCAATAATAGTTTCGATGCTGTTTTGAGCATGTGATGATGCGCAAAACAGCATGAAGATAAACGCTATTATATGATTATTAATTTTCATTTTTTAACAGTATTTAAGTTTGATAAATAATACACTACCGGTACTATAAAAATATTGAGCAGTGTACTTGTAAGCAATCCTCCCAAAATTACTTTCGCCATAGGGCTTTGAATTTCGTTGCCCGGTAAATCTCCTGCTATTGCCAATGGGATGAGAGCGAGTCCCGCTGTGAGTGCCGTCATCAATATCGGACTTAACCTGTCTGTTGAACCGATAATGATGGTATCATAAAGGTTCATCCCTTCGGCCTGAAGGGTTTTATAATGGGAGACCAACAGAATACCGTTGCGTGTGGCTACACCAAACAATGTTATAAAACCAATGATGCCGGGAATACTAAGAATACCACTTGTAAAATAAATACTGAATACGCCACCAATTAATGCCAACGGAAGATTGAGTAATATGATGGAAGCAATTTTCAGGTCTTTAAATTCCTGAAACAGTAGCAAAAAGATAATAAGTAAGGAAAGAATAGAGGTGACCATGAGCGTTTTTGATGCTTCGGATTCGGCCTGAAATTGCCCCCCATATTCAATGTGATAGCCTTCGGGCAATCTGATCTTCCTACTGATGTTTTTTTGAATTTCTTCAACAGCACTTTTCTGGTCACGGCCTACTACGTTTGCACTTACTACAGTTTTGCGTTGTACGTTTTCGCGGTTGATGGTGTTGGGTCCACTGGTGCTAACGATGTCGGCAATGTAATGTAACGGTATCCTGCGGTGATTTGATATGCCCTTAATATTGCTGAGCGTTTCTGCATGTTCATTTATTTCATCGTTGCTGCTAACGCCTACATCAATAAGTGTGTTACGAATGTTTTCGATGGAACCACGGTTGGCGTCATCGAAGCGAAGAATTAAATCAAAGGTTTTGTTGCCTTCGTAAATTTCAGAAACCTTTTCGCCTGCGAAAGCAACATCTACAAACTCGTTGAACTCGCCAATGGTAATACCATAAAAGTTAAGCATATCGCGTCTTGCTTTTATTTGCACCTGAGGAATGTCAATTTGTTGCTCAACACTTACATCAACCAAACCTTCGATATTCTGAATCACGTTTTTTACCTGATTGGACAGGAAAAAAAGTTTATTGAGATCGGCACCAAAAATTTTGATAGCGATGTTTGCACGCGTGCCTGAAAGCATATGGTCGATACGATGGCCGATGGGTTGACCTATGGTAATGTTCACCCCTGTAACATCTTTTAATTTTTCGCGCACTTCGGCCAAG
This sequence comes from Bacteroidota bacterium, assembly GCA_043748115.1. Lineage (GTDB taxonomy): Bacteria > Bacteroidota > Bacteroidia > AKYH767-A > OLB10 > OLB10. Next base: position 3,228 of record JAYTNW010000272.1, read on the forward strand.
AACTCTTCGCGACTGCGTTTGTCTAATGTAAAAGGTGCTTCAATCTCTGAAGAATTGACACCTTGTGCGTGTTCGTCCAACTCGGCTCTGCCTGTTCTGCGTGTGGTGACTTTAATTTCGGGAACAGAGAGTAAAGTTTTTTCGACCTGGTTGCCGAGATCATTACTTTGCTGAAGAGAAATACCCGGAATGCTGACGGCACTTACTACTAACGAGCCCTCATTAAACTCAGGCAAGAAACTACGACCAAGCTGTGACATAACAAGTAATGATGCTATAAACAACAAAGCTGCTGATGCAATAACTGTTTTGCGCCATCGCATCACTTTTTGCAGAAAATGCGAATACGAATTTTTCAGCCGTTGTACTAACCAACTTTCGCCATGCTGTTTTTGCAACATTCCTTCCTCTGCAAGCAGATAGCTACCCAAAACGGGAGTGAGCGTAATGCTGACAATGAGCGAAGCAAATAAAGAAACAATAAATGCAATGCCCAGTGGTGCAAGCAACTTGCCTTCCATACCCGATAGAAAAAACAAAGGAATAAATGCTACAATAATGATGAAGGTTGCGTTGATGATGCTGGTACGAATTTCTACCGATGCATCGAACACTACGGTGAGCACATTTTTTTTTTGCGATGCGGGTAGTGTTGCATTTTGCTTGAGCCGCCTGAATACATTTTCGACATCAATAATTGCATCGTCAACCAATGCACCAATGGCTATTGCCATTCCGCCTAAACTCATTGTATTAATTGTATAGCCTAACCAATGAAGAGTAAGTAGTGCAGCAATTAATGAAATGGGAATTGCCAATAATGAAATGACGGTTGCACGCCAATTCATTAAAAATAAAAATAGTATAATGACAACAAATACAGAACCTTCGAGCAATGTTTTTTTAATGTTGCTGATGGAGGCATTGATGAAATCGGCCTGCCTGAAGATGTGTGTATTTACATGAATATCAGTTGGCAAACTGCTTTTCATGTCGGCTACAGCTAAATCAATTTTTTGTGTGAGCTCCAATGTATTTGTGGAAGGCTGCTTCGCAACTGAAAGCACAACGGCTGGTTTTGTATTTGAGGTAGCATCGCCAATTTTTTGTGCTGCGCCAATTTTAATTTCGGCTACATCTTCAATGCGAATTATTTTACCATCGGCTGCTTTGATGACTGACTTGCCTAACTCATTAATATCATTAGTACGCCCCATTCCTTTAATGATATATTCATTGCCATACTCATTCATGAAACCACCGGCCGAGTTTCCGTTGGATTGTTGTGTTGCGCGTAAAAGCTCATTAAGAGACACATTATAGTAATTCATTTTTTGTGGTGATGCAAGCACCTTGTACTGCTTGAATTCTCCACCCATAACTATTACCTGTGCAACGCCACCTGTTGCGAGCAGACGAGGACGGATAGTCCAATCGGCAAGGGTACGTAGATCCATCATGGTTGTTGAATCAGCAGTGAGGCTGATAAACATTATTTCGCCCATGATGGAGCTTTGCGGTGCCATGGTGGGATTACCTACACCCTGAGGAAGTTTTTCGGCAATGGCTATTATTTTTTCGTTTACAATTTGCCTTGCTTTGAAAATATCAGTGTTCCATTCGAATTCGACCCATACTATGGATATACCAGCAGAGGATGAACTTCGGACCCTGCGCACATTAGTTGCACCGTTCACAGCAGTTTCCAATGGAAACGTAACGAGTTTTTCCACCTCTTCTGGAGCCATTCCGTGCGCTTCTGTGAGAACAACAACGGTGGGTGCGGTGAGATCGGGAAAGACATCCACTTCCATGCGTGTTGCCATGTAGCTGCCGAAAACAATAAGCAGTACACTTGCCACTATAACCAACAACCTGTTGGCCAGTGAAAAATTTATGATCTTGTTGAGCATTATCGTGAGTTGTGAATTGTGAATTGTTAATGGGCTATTTATTCAATAATCCTGTGAGCAGTTTAAAGCATTTGAGCATTTCACTTCCTAACGTTTCTGTATTGATTATTTTTAAATAATTCAGATCGTTAGCAATGTCAAGTGCGGCATCAATCTCTACGATTGACCTCCTGGAAATTTCAAAATAGCGTTTTCGTTCCAACTCAGATTTTCTTGATGCGCCTTCTGTAATCTTGAGAAGCACAGAAAGAGCAGCCCGTCTGAATTGCGAATTCATCCCGAACCCTTCTTCAGCTGGCAATTGATTTGTGAGTTTATAGTATTCAGGCACAAAATTCCTTGACGCCTGATAGA
>JAYTNW010000273.1:0-5065 GCA_043748115.1 Bacteroidota bacterium
CCAATAATTTTTACATCGGGGCAATTGGTAGCTAAAATCATTTTCAGCAATTCTCTTCCCCTTTTTTCATCATCCACCAAAAGTGTTTGTAGCATGGTATTTCTTTTTAAATTGGTATGGTAACAATTACACGGGTGCCTGCAGCAGTTCCGTCATCATTTATTTTATCAATATAGTCTATTTGTATAGATTGGTTGCGAATGTAGTTTAATGTTTTCACCCTGTCATCAATTAGTTGTGTTCCTCTTGAAATATGTGTTGGCGGCAATGAGTGCTTCAGTTCACCGCTGGCCTTTCTTCCTATGCCATCATCATCCACAATTCCACGAATAAAACCTTCCTGCTGTTCAAAGATAAGGGTTAAATTACCTTTCCGTTTAAGGTTAACCAAACCGTGGTTAATGGCGTTTTCGACAAACGGCTGAAACAGTGTTCCAGGTATTTCAATGTTTTTATAGTCAATACTATCATCCACCTGCAAATGGAAATGAAATCCTTCATCAAAACGCATTTGCTCTAGTTCAATGTATAACCGCAGCAAATTAATTTCGTCTTCCAACGAAACGGTGTTTGATGTGGAGTGGTCCAAAAACATCCTGAGAAGTTTCGAAAATTTGGTGAGGTACTTATTGGCAGCGGCTGAGTTGTTGGTTGTTATAAAATACTTGATGGTATTCAAACAATTAAAAAGGAAATGTGGATTCATCTGTGCCTGCAAGGCTTTAAGTTCGAACTCAGCTAATTTTTTATTCAAGCTTGTTTTAGATTCTTCCTGCTTACGAATTCGTTTAATGCGCTTCCAGGCTATTAAGGCAAGCGCTACTATACCTGCAATGTAAAGTAAAACCAGAAACCATTTTGTTTGCCAAAAAGGAATAGGAATTTGCAATAGAACCTCACGTTCTGTTTCAGGATAACCGTAAATCCTTACCTTAAAAGTGTAATTGTTAGGGGTGAGGTTAAAATAACGGGCAATCCTGTCAGTTGTGGCGGGTTGCCAATCTAAATCGTACCCTTCTAATTTATATTGAAAATATAATTTCTGCGGATTGGAGAATCGTGGTGCCGTGTAGGTGATCTCTACAATCCTGGTGTTTTTAGAAATGGAATAGGCGCCTGCTTTATTTATTGTTTGCCCATCTGCCTGCACCTGTTCTACATTTACATTTGGCACATAATGGTTGAGAATTATGCGTTTGGTATTTAAAACAGAAACGCCTTTAATTGACGGAAACCAATAGTGAGAGTCATCTTCTTTTAAAAAATTAGGTTGAAAACCAGAATTGAATTCATTTGTTTTAAGCCCATCTTTTTTGTCGAAATATTTCCACGATATCATTTTTTTACCGCCATCAGCATAGGCATTAAGGTCATCTTTAGCTACGCTATACACCCCTTTGTTGGTCGAGAACCAAAAATTTCCGTTGCCATCATCTGCAATGCAAAAAACATCTATGGTTGAAAGTTCTGGAATGTTTTTGAAGGATATAAATTTTCCGCTTTTATACCTGTTGAAACCTCCTCCAACGGTCCCTATCCATAAAACGGTATCAGTATCAAAATACAGTGATCGAATAATGTTGGAAGAAAGGCCATTGTAGGTCGTGTGAACTTTAATGTCTTCGCCATTTACTTCGTAAAGCCCACTGTTGGTTGCTATCCAAATGTTTTTGCCCAAGTCTTCTAAGAAATAACTAACTTTGGTTTTAAGGATAGCGCGTTTGAAAGGTTGCAAAGAGTCATTCTTCAGCAGATACACGCTTTTGTCGGTTCCAATCCAGAGTTTGTTCTGCGAGTCACGGTACAATGCCATCACCACCTCATCAGAAAGTCCGTTGGATTTGAAATAGTGATTTTTTTCTATCCCATCTTTATACTTAAAAAGTCCTGCACCGTATGTTCCCACGTAAAGATGGTCGTCCTCATCTTCAGCCAAGGCCCAAACGCAATTGTTGGCATTAGGGATTTCCTGTTTAATGATCTTACCACCTACTATTTTATTTATTCCGCCACAGTTATTTCCAACATAAACGGTGCCATTCGCGCTTTTTAAAATTGGAGCCACACCATCAGCAATTAAACCATCTTCTACGGAAAAGGTGCTGAAAATTTTATAATGTAGTTTGTTTAACCCAGCATTGTTGCTTCCCACCCAAATGTTGTCTTCCTTATCTTGATACATGCATTTTATGCTGTTACTAGAAAGGCCTGTTTCCTCACTAATGAAACTAAAGTCGTTTACGCCTAAAACATAAATACCTTCATTTCCGCGATAAAACCATTTCCTGTTTTGCTTGTCAACAAATACGTTTAAGGCCGGGTTTTCAAAATTGTCGTCAGGTAAAAAAATTTTTTCTATTTTGGATTTACTAATTTTTAAAATACCTGATGAAGTACAGGTCCACAATGATTGCTCTTTGTCAAATGCTACTCCTGAAACATCAAACCCCTCTGTTTCTGCAATAAGCTGCGATTGGTCATTTTTTAGTTCGTAAAGCCCGCCAGTGGTAAGAATAAGAAGAGAATTGTTTTTGCCCGGCTGAATAGCGTTTATGGCATTTTGATTAATGCGTAAAACAAAATCTGAAATATTTTCTTTTACAGAATAAACTTCGTTATCGAAGGTTGCAATAAAGAGGGTTCCGTCTTTAGCAAAGCAAAAATTTTTGATCTTTAAATTGCCGAATGATTTTTCGAAACCGATAAATGAGGTGCCGTTGTATTTTACCAAATGTCCAAGGTCATCCAACATCCAGAGGTTTTTTTGCTGGTCTTCCTGTAGTTGCATCACAGTGTTGGTAATAAGGCCATTTGTGGTTTGCGCATTAAAAACCTTAAACTCCATTCCATCAAAGCGGGCAAGCCCCCCAAAGGTTGAAACCCACAAATAGCCATCGTTCGTCTGGAGAATGGTGATAATGGAATTTTGAGGCAGGCCACTTTCTGAATTGAAAATCTCTACAGAAAAATCAGTTTCAATGCTTAAGCTTTTGTCAGATATTACAGAAGGTGCCTGCCCCAACAAATTGTTGACATTTAAAAGCAAGAGCATGCACAGTAAATACGGATACTTGTTTTTCATTCGAGTGGGCCAAATTAATTATTCTGTTTCAATACTTATGTAAGGAAGATGTGTGCTTAATAGATATTCTTTAAAATGCGCATTTATTACTTTGTTAGTGTAACTGCTGATGTAATAATATTTCTTCGTATCGCTTTCCCGATTAAAAGATGACAGACTTAAAAAAAGGCGATAAGATTTTATGCTTTATTCCTGGTATTAACAGATCACGGGAGGTAGAAGTTACCGATGTGTTGGAAAGAACCATACAAGTAAAATATTCAAGTGACTCTTATAGTAATTTAATGACCGTTGATATTGATCAGGTCATAGAAAAAATAATAGATGCTTCCTCAGTGAAGTAAAAGATGCGGTTTATTTTCTGTTTTTAGGTTAAGGGCTGGGAGAAATCCCGGCCTTTTGCATTATGATGTTTTGTGAATGGGCTATGAAAGTAGTACGGTTCTTCTCATCTTTGCACCATGTCAGCATCAGAACACGTAAAAAATCCTGTAACCGATTCAGGAGTTCCTATTGAACGGATTTACTCACGACCAATGCCCATGGAAGAGCAACCGGGCAAATTTCCTTTCACCAGAGGTGTACAGGAAGATATGTATCGCAGTAAATTATGGACCATGCGCCAATATGCCGGATTTTCTACTGCAGAAGAGTCCAACCAGCGTTATCATTATCTCCTTAACCAAGGTACCACCGGACTCTCAGTAGCGTTTGATCTGCCAACACAAATCGGATATGACTCGGATCATGACCTTTCGGAGGGGGAGGTAGGTAAATCAGGTGTGGCCATTGATTCATTGCAGGACATGGAAATATTATTTAATGGCATTAAGCTGGAAAGCATAACCACCTCCATGACCATTAACGCAACAGCATCTGTGCTGCTGGCCATGTATATTGCATTGGCAAAAAAACAGGGTGCCGATCTTAAAAAGATTTCAGGAACTATTCAAAACGACATTTTAAAGGAATATGCTGCGCGTGGCACCTACATCTATCCGCCAAAACCGTCCATGCGTATTATCACTGATATTTTTGATTATTGCAGTCGCGAGGTTCCCAAATGGAATACCATCTCAGTTTCGGGATACCATATTCGAGAAGCCGGCAGCACTGCTGTACAAGAATTGGCTTTTACCCTTGCAGATGGAAAAGCTTATTTGAAAGCCGCCATTCATGCAGGCTTAGACATTAATGTGTTTGCCAGGCGCATTTCATTTTTCTTTAACGCGCACAATAATTTTTTTGAAGAGATAGCAAAATTTAGAGCAGCCAGGCGAATGTGGGCGCAAATAACCAAGGAGTTAGGCGCAACCGATGAGCGTGCTATGATGCTACGCTTTCATACGCAAACGGGCGGAAGCACTTTAACAGCGCAGCAACCCCACAATAACATTATGAGGGTAACCATACAGGCAATGTCTGCGGTTTTAGGTGGCACCCAATCATTACACACTAATGGATTTGATGAGGCCCTTTCTTTACCTACTGAAAGCGCTGCAAAAATTGCGTTGCGCACACAGCAAGTAGTGGCGTTTGAAAGCGGAATTACACAAACAGTAGATCCACTGGGAGGCTCATACTTTGTGGAGAGCCTAACCAATGAGGTAGAAAGTAAGGCATGGGAATATATTCGCAAAATTGATGACATGGGAGGAGCGGTTGCAGCTATTGAAGCCGGGTACATTCAAAAAGAAATTGCTGATGCGTCCTACAGTTACCAGAAAAATGTGCAATCGGGCGAAAAGGTTATTGTTGGCGTAAATAAATTTGTTTCTGAAGAGGCTCCTTTCGATGATATTTTTTCTGTTGACGATAATATTCGGAAGTTGCAAATAGAAAAACTTCAGCGGCTAAAGGCAGCCAGAAATAATGATGCAGTTAACACCTCACTACTAGGGCTTAAAACTGCAGCGGCAGGAAATGAAAACCTGATGCCGCACATTATTGGCGCTGTTGAGAACCTGGCAACCCTTGGCGAAG
>JAYTNW010000274.1:0-3099 GCA_043748115.1 Bacteroidota bacterium
ATGATTTTGGTTCTGCATTTAAACTATTAGACCATGCAACCATTACCAAGATATGCCTTTACGGACCCCGCACCGATACCAAGGACTGGCGTTGGGGCATACAGTATGGCGAATATCTTGATTATTGCGCTTATAGAGTGGTGCCGCCACGGGAGGGAATAAACTCCGGTATTTTGGTAACAGGCAATGCATGCACAGTTTCCTACTGCGAAATTTATGGCTTTGGGCATTTTGGTGTGCAGGTGAGGGATATGTTGTTTACTAACGCGAACGGGGCAATTACAAATCCTACTGATTGCTACGAACTTTCAATAGAGCAAGGCTCCTTCTATTTTAATCATAACTACGTGCATAACTGCAAGGCTTATGGTTTTGGCTACGGCCTGTATATATCATCAGGCAGTGGAATTGTTACCTGTGAATTGCCGGGTAGAGTACTCCCATCATGTACTACCTATGTTCCGCCTCGTACTCCTCCTTACACCTAAGCAGATTTCTTATATAAATTTGCTGCCTATATAAAGCCTGATGAAATAGCTTACATTAATAACAATTTTTTCTTTGAAAACAAGCATGATATTGATTACAGCGGCCGCAGGGTTAGTTTACAAATAAGAGAAAACACTTTTAGCCAGCGCTGTGCTGATTTTAACATTAACTCGCACGATGGCGACAAATGGCAATGCTACCCTTTAGAATATGTATATGATGCCAACGGCCCGGTGTTTACTCCGGTACAGTATCACATAGGCGGAACACAGTTGATCATTGAAGAAAATGTTTTTTACAAAAAAGAGAACAACATAAAAATACTATACCCCAATGTTAATGATTGCGATGATCCTAATTACACTTTTTTAACTCCTAAAATTGAAATTAATGGTAATTACTTTGCCACGTTTAATGGCGCTTATGCTGCTGCCGGCTCCACCACTGCCTTAGACTGGACTACCAACAGCCCTTCGCCTTTACCCCGCGATGGATACGATAAAATTGAAATATCGAAACTGCCGCAATACTACTACACTTACAAGTGGGGAATACCAGGACATTTGAGTGGTGATGAGTATATACAGATTGATGAGGGGACAGGAAGTCCAACGGCTGGTAATAATAAATGCGAGCCTACTCCCTTAACTAATGGAAGCTACACCCCCATAGCAGAAATTTCATCATCGGTAACAGCCAATGGACCTACTGATGTAACGCCTAAAGTAATTAATGCCGGGCAAAGTGTGTATTTTGATGTGAGCCGGTGTGCCGATAAAAACCGGGCAACACCTCCACAAAATGATATGCTTTACTTCTATCGTTTTCATGATAAGGCTAAAACGCTTGAAAGCGAGTTTCGCACCACCAACTTTAACATTACCAATAAAATAAAGCGCCAGTTTACACTTGCCGGCATTACCAATGTAACGTTAATGGCTTTAGATAAAACAAACATAGGCACAGGTAAAGACTGGAAAGCCAGTGACCTTGCTAAACAGTTAATTACCGTGTTACCGGCTCAACCCACAATTGGCAACAACCACTATGTTTCTTTTTGGATAAAAGATACCTACGTTGGGCGTGAGTTAATTCCACATCAGTACAGCGGCCCGGGTGGCCCGTGGCCGGTTAATGGTGTTGATGACGGACGCCTGCCACCGCCAAATGGAGCTGAAACAGGATTTAAAAAATATTTAAAAATTAATGACGACATATTGTGGGAAGATGATATTGAAGGCGATGAAGGCTGGCAGTATGTGGGCATGTATTTAGGCAACAATTACATGCAGGGCACCATAGAAATAGGTATAAAAGCCGATAGTTATGTGAATGTGCAAAACGTGAGAGGCGTTACTGTTTATGTGGACGATGTGTATATGAATTGTAAAGATGACAACGCTATCTTAAATGGCGATTTTGAAACCTACACGGAAAACCAAAGTGTACACAACACCATTAACTACAGGCCGCCCAACTGGGTTATGATAACAGAAAATAACGAACCACAACTTCTTCCTCCATTTATTGCCGTACCACCATGCCCGCCACATGCACCGCAGCAGCAGCTGCCTCGTTTTGCATCACCATCATTAAACAATAAGTGGACCTGGAATGCCGAAGATAACTGGATTACTACCGATGAGGTAAGAAGCGGTTTTCTGTCATGCAAGATGTGGATTATGGGCATATCGCCAGAAAAGGCAGAGGCCAATGTGTTTTACAACGCTCCATTTGTTTATAAATCAATGAGCCAGGATTTTGATGTACGAGGCTGTTTTCCCTGCTTAAACTGCGAAGAAAAAAGCATTCAGGTTTTTCCTAACCCAGTTTTACCCGGTAAAGACGTAATGGTAAAAATGCATGGCACAGCAGACGAACAAAAAATTATGGATATTTACAATGCAAATGGCAGCCTGGTTTACAATGCAAAATTTGACGATGCCAGTTACACCATTAACAAAACACTGCAACCTGGAAGTTATGTTATTAAAATAAAGTGCCATAACAATGTACATGTACAAAAATTAGTAGTTGTTAATTAAAAAAATCACAATGAAAAATAAAATAATTTTTTGGGTGCTGAATATTTTTTTTGCTGTAAGTGGCAGAGCGCAAACTATTTTAATGCAGGAAACCTTTACGGGTAATATATTCCCGTGGGATGGTTTCAGGATAGTGCTGGCATAACCCCTGTAATTGCGCCATGGCGTTTTAACGTTAACACTAATGGGGTAACCGGTTTAGGATTTGACAGTTTTTACCCGAGGGCAAATTTAAGCAGCTGGGGTGATGGAAGGTTGACAACTTCATCGGTTGATGCCAGCGGATTAACCTCAGTATATCTATCCTACAGTGAGTATCAATATGGCGCTCCGAATAGAATAGATACCGCCAATTTTGTGAATACAGAGGTGAGCAATGATGGTGGTGTTGTTTGGCACAACGTTTTCTCACTTTTAAATTATCAGCAAATTGGTAACTTAATAGGATACAGAAAAGTTATAGACATAAGTCAATATGCGGCTAACCAACAGAATGTTAAAATAAGATTCAGGAAATCCTATAGTTTTAGCTGGGCCATTGACAGCATAGTAGTAAGTGATGTAG
>JAYTNW010000275.1:0-2822 GCA_043748115.1 Bacteroidota bacterium
ATTCCATGTATATTTGAGGCTGTGAAAATTTTGGTGATAGACAATTACGACTCGTTTACCTTCAACCTTGTGCATTACATTCAACAGGTGGTAGGGGAGAAGCCTGCCGTTTTCCGAAACGATGAACTGCAGTTGAGTGATGTTGCCCGTTATGATAAAATATGTATTTCGCCCGGACCCGGCTTGCCAAAAAATTCCGGTGTTTGTGTGGATGTTGTTAAACAATTCAGCAGCATAAAAAATATTTTAGGAGTATGCCTGGGCCATCAGGTAATTGGACAGGTGTTTGGCAGCACGCTTTTAAATTTACCCAACGTAATGCATGGTGTTGCACGACCAACAACGGTAATTAAGGAAGATGCGCTTTTTGCAGGACTACCAATTGATTTGATGTGTGCCCGTTACCACTCCTGGGGGTTTAAAGAAATTGCAACGCCACTGGAGTGCATCGCCACTGATGAGCAAGGGTATATAATGGCGCTACGTCATGCCAGGTTCAATGTGCGGGGTGTGCAGTTTCATCCCGAAAGCATTTTAACAACACATGGATTTGCCATGATTAAAAACTGGATAACATTAACGTGATTTATGCAAATAAGAAAAGCAACAGCAGGAAATGTGCAGGCCATTAACGAATTGGCTCAACATATTTGGCGCGCGCATTATCCCGGCATCATTTCCGAGGAGCAGATAGAGTTTATGCTGAGTTCCATGTATAGCATTGACAGCCTAACGATGCAAATGGCAAAAGGCCACTCCTTTTTAATGGCTGAAGAAGGCAATACCCTTTTAGGCTACCTCTCTTACCACAGCGAAGAAGACGGCAGTTATTTTCTTAACAAATTGTATGTGGACGTAAGGCTTCAACGCAAAAACACCGGTGGGCAATTGTTGCAAGCATGTTTGTTAGCATGTAAAAAAGATAAGAAAATACGCTTACAGGTAAACCGTAAAAACTTTAAAGCCATTAACTTTTATTTCAAAATGGGGTTTGTGATTGAGGCCACAGGCGATTTTGATATTGGCAACGGGTATTTTATGAACGATTTTATAATGGTAAAAGAAATAATCTAATGGCAGGTAACAGTTTTGGAACGTTGTTTAAAATAACCACCTTTGGCGAGTCGCACGGAGCAGGGATAGGCGTAGTAATTGACGGATGCCCGCCCGGCATGTTGCTTGATATGGAATTTATGCGCCATCAGCTAAGCAGGCGCAGGCCTGGGCAGTCGCCACTTGCTTCCGCCCGCAAGGAGGACGATGATCCTGAGGTGCTATCAGGAATGTATAACGGAAAAACGACAGGTGCGCCCCTCACTTTATTTATTCGCAACAAAGATCAGCGTTCAGCGGATTACGATGTGCTGCAAACCGTTTATCGCCCCTCACATGCTGATTACACCTATGAGGCCAAGTATGGCATTCGCGACCATCGTGGCAGCGGTCGCGCATCGGCCCGCGAAACGGCAGCACGGGTAATGGCGGGTGCAGTGGCCATGCAGTTTTTAAAAAGCAAGGGAATATCTTTTTTTGCTTATGTGCAGCAAATAGGAAACGTTGCTATTCCGCCTCAACATTTGCCCGTTAACGTGAGTGCTATTGATGGTAATGAAGTGCGTTGCCCACATGTGCCCACAGCGGAGAAAATGAAGTCGCTGATCCTGGAAACCAAAGAAAAAGGAGATACCCTTGGAGGCATCATTAGTGGCGTAGTTAACGGTGTAACTGCAGGTTTAGGCGAACCTGTTTTTGATAAGCTTCATGCCCGTTTGGGTTATGCCATGCTGGGGATTAACGCAGTAAAGGGGTTTGAGATAGGTTCGGGCTTCCAAGGTGTTAGTCAAACAGGCTCCACGCAAAACGATGTTTTTGTAAATGGCACTGGCCACAAAGTTGAAACGCGCTCGAATAATTCGGGAGGTGTGCAAGGCGGTATTGCCAACGGCATGGACATTACTTTTAATGTGGCGTTTAAACCTGTGTCCACCTTAATGATGAAGCAAGAAACCATTAACAGTTCCGGTCAACCAATAGAAATAGAACCAGGGGGAAGGCATGATGTGTGCGTAGTGCCCAGAGCTGTGCCCATAGTGGAAGCCATGGCAGCATTGGTCATCATGGACTTTTACTTAATGCAGTCCGCTTTAAAAAGCTAATAAAATGTTTTTTACGTAAGCTGCTCTTTGCTGCTGAAGCTGATGGTAATGTTATAATTACCGGCAACATCCAAACCTTTAAGGTGAAGACGAGCAAGTTTTGCCAACACATATTTTTTAAGCTTCGGGTTGGATGAGTCTATGTTTTTGATGTAGATTTTGCCATCGTTGCCAACGGTAAATTTAACTTTAACATGCTGCACAAAGGCTTTATCCTGCGGTGCCAAGCTTACGGATAGGCTGGGTGAGGTTGGTTGTTTGGTACAGGTTTTTTCGCAGGCATAAGAAAAAATGCTGATGCAGGTAAATACAACCAATAAAAGTATTTTTTTAAGCGGAGTCATGGCCTGTACTATTTAAGGTATTCAAACATAGCAATTATTTCTTGTATAAAGGCTGCACATAAAACATTTTTGTGAACCTATTTACTGCAAAAACTATTCAACATCTAGGTCGCAAAGGGTAAAGCTTGCTTCACAGGTTTTGTCGTAATGCTTTTTTGCCGAATAGGGAATGGTGTTGGAAATATCAATGGTTAGTTTCTCACCGTGAATGGCCGTTACCACACCCATCACCTTAACGGGAGTTGTGCTTTGGCCTTTCACATCACTGCGTTGTAGTGGTAACTTACGCACATCATTAAACACTACATGATCGTTTATTTTA
>JAYTNW010000276.1:0-7414 GCA_043748115.1 Bacteroidota bacterium
CTTCCATGCTGGAGTTAAATGCCCGTGAAACTTTTGCTTCAATGGTTACAATGTCTCCTAACTTTATTGGTTGATTAAAGGATACATTGTTTACAGATGCTGTTACAACAATTCTGTTGCAATGGCGGTGGGCAGAAACGGCAGAGCAAACATCCATCCAATGCAACAATCGGCCTCCCATTAAATTTCCTAGCACATTGGTATCATTAGGTAACACCAGTTCTGTAGTAATTGTTAAGCTTTCTTTTGCTGTTTTTGCTTTCATTTATCAGGTATAAAATTTCGGTTACAAATATCCTATTTATTAACGATGTAAACTAAAATTACAAGACGAATAATTTCGCCTTTGAAGTAACCACTTTTGATAATTGATGTGTTTGCTAAGCCGTTTGGACATTCATCAATACATCAGCCAAATGCATCATTCTTTGTGGTTTTTCTTTTTTGGAGGCCATACTTTGTAAATGCATTAGGCAAGATAGGTCGGTAGATATTATAAAATCGGTTTCTGCATTTTGTAAAACTTCTAACCTTCGTTTACCAATATCAACAGAAATATTTTCGAACTTTTCAGAGAAAGAGGTGCCAAATCCACAACATTCATGGCAGCCTTGCGGCTCAACAAGTGTTAACCCTTTTACATTTTGAAGCAGTTGACGGGGTGCACCAACAATGTTTAGCTCATGCAAAGCTCTACATGAATCATGAAAAACTGCCGTTCCGTTTAAGGATGCGCCAAAATCAGTTACATGCAATACATTGACTAAAAAATCAGAAAACTCATAAAAATATTTTTGCACGTTTTTATATTCATTGTGCAAAGATGAGTTGTGAAATATTTCAGGGTAAAGCGTTTTTACCATGCTTGTACATAATGAGCCCGGGCAAACAATAAACCTTTCGTTTTGAAATTCACGTATTAACTTTTCTCCAACTTGTTTACATTCCTCAATAAAACCATCAGCAAATGCCGGGCGGCCACAGCAAGTTTGTTCTACATTATAATTAACTGCACATCCCGCCTTCTCTAAAATCTTTACAAAATTGTTGGCGGTTTCAGGAAAAACCTGATCCATATAACATGGAATGAACAAATCTACAATCATATTTTACGGGGAAATAAGGAATGAAAAAATGTTAACGTCTAATCATTACTCACTTTTAAATTTTTGATACTAAGCAATGAAATAAGCCCTATTGCAAAAAATAAAGCAAGAGCAAAAATAGAATTTCGCATAGAGCCTGTAAGCTCCTCAATGAATCCATAACTTGCCGTACCTACAACCAAACCAACTTTATCGCACACATCATAAAAACTAAAAAAAGAAGCATGATCATCTGTAGCCGGCAACATTTTTGAATAGGTAGAGCGCGAAAGAGATTGAATACCGCCCATTACCATGCCCACTGTAAAAGCTAATCCATAAAACTGAATGCTGGTGTACACAAAATAAGCTATGCAGCAAATGAGTATCCAAACACAAACCGCCAAAATGAGCGCCTTAATGTTGCCAGCCTTCTTAGAAATAAATGAAAACAAGAATGCACCTCCTATAGCAACAAATTGGATGATGAGCACGGTTGCTATTAGTTCTCCATCAGCCATTTTTAACTCCTTGGCGCCAAACAAACTGGCAACATACATTACGGTTTGCACACCCATGTTGTAAAAAAAGAAAGAAAACAAAAACCTGTATAAAGCAGGCATCCCTTTAACTTGTTTAAAAACTTTTCTTAACTCACTGAAGCCATGCGCAACTAAGTTTCCGTGAAATTTATTTTGTGAAGTTTTATCAGGCAGGTAACGAAAAGTATAGAAGGCAAAACCAAGCCACCATACTCCAGTCATGGCAAAAGAAATGCGTGATGCTTCCCCTGCACCTGATAAACCAAACGTTGCAGGCATCATCACCATTATTAAGTTAACAATAAGTAAAAGTGAACTGCCGATGTATCCAAGCGCAAAACCACGTGCACTCACTTGATCCTGTTTATCCTTAGTGGCAATCTCCGGTAAAAATGCATTATAATACACAATGCTTCCAGCCCAGCCCACACTTGCCAATATGAAAGCAAGCAAACCAATCTCCAGATCATTTACATCCTTAAAAAAATACAGCGCTGCACAGGATATAGATCCTAAAATGCAAAAAAATTGCATGAACGCCTTTTTGTTTCCTTTATAATCAGCAATTCCGCTTAACAATGGCGACAATAAAGCCACCAGTAAAAATGAAACAGAAAGAGAATAGGAATATAAGGACGAATTTTTAAACTCGCGACCAAACAACATCACCAGATCACTTCCGTTAACGGTAGTTACACCGTTGTAATAAATAGGAAAAATTGCTGTGGTGATAGTAAGTGAGTAAACAGAGTTGGCCCAGTCATACCATGTCCATGCCTTTATGACCTTTGGATTATTTTTTTGCATAGTAAGGTTGATGAATTTCTATTTTATGGCGCCCAGATGAATCCCAACTGTCCGCTTACGTTATTATTTTGAAACGCTTTGGTGGTAGCGTATGGCAATTGCGTGGTCATGAGTTCGGTCAAATTTTTATCAATGGTAACTACCTCCATCAAATCGTCTTCAGCAGGCAATTCATTTTCATTATACAATTCAATAATTAACGGGTCATTAAACAACGAGTCGTTAAAGGAAACAAAAAAGCCTAAATTAATCGTCAATCCCTGCCCCGTTGTTACATCATTAAGCGTGGTGGTTCTTCCTGATGATGATCCTATCCTAAGTTTACAATACACATCTGGATGGCTGCCATCTGCATCCCAAGCTGTACCATCGGTTCGTGAGACTGGCAGTTGAAAAATTTTAACATTGTTAATGATCGCACGCCTGTAAGGAGAAGTGTTAACTCCTTTAAACACGCTGGCAGTTTTATTGGCTGCAGTAACTGCATTTAGCGTGACATAATAATAGCCTATATCGAAAATATGAGAAACCGTTTCACCGGCAGCGGTAGGCGAACCATCGCCAAAATCCCAAGTGAAGGTTGCTGGAATGGTGGATGATCCGGAAAAGGATATCGTATCAGGCTGAGTTTTAATTTCATTGTTTACAGTTATTCCTATAAATGGATTAGCGGCTTCTTCTTTATCTTTTTTGCAGGAACTAAAAGCAACCAGCAGAAGACAACTTTTTAAAATATCGTGTATATTCATTTCTTAGTGCTGATATAAACAAAGATAGAAAATAAAACCAAAGATTTTGGGCATAAAAAAAGAGGATAGCAACTATCCTCTTTTTCTGCGTTGTTACTTTCTTTATTCAACAATTAATTTTTTAACAACCAAAGCTTCACCGTCTTTTATTTTTACCAAATAAATTCCCGAAGCTAATGAAGCAATATCTATGACTTCAGTGTTTCCACTGGTTTTTCTATTGTAAACATTATTTTTTACCAACTGTCCAGTCACATCATAAATAGAAACATCAGCATTTCCTGAAAGCTCTTTATTAAAATGTATTTGTATTTGATGTTTAGCAGGGTTAGGGAATATGATTATATTTTCTGATCCTTCCGTTAGCTCCTCTGCGCCCACAAAGCCTGAAATGGTAAAATTTTTGTTGTTAATATCAAAAAATATTGATCCGCTGCTTGCACCTTCCACCCAAACGCGGCATGTTGTTGATTGATTGTTGGGCACTGTAAAAGTGTAACTTCCACTGTTGGCAACACCCATTGCAATTACAACAGGAAAAGTTGAGCCCGCATTGGTAGAAAGAAAAATATTTACAAACTGTTCATTAAAAGGGGCAAGATCCGTACCTCCTGCATCCCAGGTTATGGTTTCTGTACTGCCTACACTCCAGGTAATGCCGGTAATGTTAGGGTAGGTTATAGCAAATGGTGCAGAGGTACTAAGTACGTTTACGGTTGTAACAGTGTCGCTGTAGGTCACTCCGCCTCCATTCAATTTATTATCGCGACCTATAAGTCTAAATTTTAAAGTACGTGCATACGAAGTGTAACTTTCACCTTTTGCATTAACCCCAGACAGCACCACTGATAATTTAGGAAAGTAGCGCAATGGAGAAACCGAAGGAGCATAGGTTCTGTAAATTGGTGCATTGCCGGTGGCAGCGTTCCAAGCACCTCCAGCACCAAGATCAAACTCTTCCCAACTGTAACTTAGTGTATCTCCATCGGGATCGGTTCCGCTACCGATTAATTTAAAAGCAGTGCCTACCGGAACATTGTAAGTAACTCCGGGGCTCATTACTGGCGCATTGTTTCCTGTAGCCGATTGCACAGGGCAAGAATTACCAGTTGACAGCGTGGTGTAATTCACAATCTCATCAAAACTTTTGGTATGGAAATATGCAATACTGTTATTGGCTAAGTTATCCCCATTGCACAATCCTGCATAAGCCATAATGGTAACACCGCTTCCTGGTTCGTAGGCCGCACTTCCAACACGGTTGCCCTGGCAGCCCCCAGTAACGCTGTTAAATGTGTGATTGCCTCCAAACTGGTGGCCCATTTCATGTGCAACATAATCAATATCAAAAGGGTCACCAATTGGAGAAGATGATCCGGTAACCCCTTCTGCTTTATCATTGTTATTACACACGCAGCCTAAATTCGCAATTCCGCCTCCACCTGTGCTATACACATGTCCAATATCATAGTTCGCACTGCCAATACGCGCAGTAATGGTTGTCTGGTTCTGACCTAACATGGCGCCACCGTCATTATTATCGTATGGATCTGAATTGGCGTTTAAAAAAATCAATGTATCGTTGTTGGATATTAAATTCAGTCGTATATCCAGTTCTGACTCATACACTCCTGTTACCCGATTAACAGATGTTACCATGGCTGACAATGCACCAGCAGTGGTGCCGCCATGGTATGCTGCATACTCACCTGTGCAAGCCAGTGCCAATCTGTAAGTGCGCAATGTGCCGGCAATGGAGCGATGAAGGGAAGAAGGAGAAAGAGAAGAAGAAATGCGACTCATCTCCGCATCATTATCCAGTCCACATTGGAATGACTTGTTTCGTGCTACAAAATCTTTTTTATAATATACCAAATAATCACTCGTAGTATTCTTGTGATAAGGGTCAATAAAAACATCATCGTTACCAATTCTCATCATGGCATGAAATCCAAACTGTGTAAAATCAAATCTCACCCAAGCGCTAGAATTAGTAGTTGAAACTCCCGAAAATGTTTGAAGGGAAGGAAACTTTATAGCAAGCCCTTCTTCCATAATTGGCGATTTAACAATGGCAAAATCCATAAACGACCCATCAGGAATGGGCAATGAAATTACCACAGCTTGGTTGTGTGCCTGTGAACTAAATTCCATTGGAGCCTGCTGCACCAAATCCATTAAAGCCTTTACATCTAAAGCATACACTTTGTACTGCTCTGGAACAATGATTCGCTCAGACTGTTTAAGTTCATTGGTTTCCGGCATAACACTCCAATAATTTTTTGCTGATGCCTTTTGCAGGAATAAAGTCATCAATAGCAGAAACACAATTTGGTAGTTAATTTTTTTCATGAGATTAAATATTTTAGAGCTAATGTAAAGATAAACTCGATTAGGATTTATCTGCCGTTTAACAAATGGGCATTTTTACCC
Source organism: Bacteroidota bacterium (assembly GCA_043748115.1). Classification (GTDB taxonomy): domain Bacteria; phylum Bacteroidota; class Bacteroidia; order AKYH767-A; family OLB10; genus OLB10. The sequence continues at coordinate 5,617 of JAYTNW010000276.1, forward strand.
ATTAACAGAGGAAACTAAAAGGTGGAAGCAATGGCTTCGCCAAGCTCGGGAAAGCAGGTAGTAATAATATCGTCAATGTTGTTTACGTCAGAAGGGATGAATGCCACTGCGTAATTACCTCCTATTAATTTCCCTGAACGGTCATATACCGTAAAATGAAGCATTACTTCACGTTGATATATTTTATTGGCAATATCCAAACAGTTTTTGTAGTTGGTTTTTATTTCTAATTGGGTCAGGAATACAAACAGGTCGGTTCCAAACTGTTTGTACAGACTTTCTAAAACTTCCTTCTTTCTAAAATCTGCTTTCATGAATTGAGATCTGCCGTTTTCATTCAGATACTTAGTGGCAGTACGCGAATCAACAGCGTCTTTATTCACCTCTTTGTTTAATGACAACTGAAGCGCAGCTGGAGCATCCAGCACCGGTTTTGCGTATAACAAATTGCTATTGGAAAACAGCGCTTCGGCAGCTTCAATATAGGCTTCTATAGTGTCGTTTTGCAGCAATGAAACGGCAGGGTATTTTCGTTTGATGGCTTTGTAGGTGTACCATTCTGCACGGCTGTGCATTCTCTTCCGAATTAACTCCGGGCTTTTTTTGGATACTTCTGCAATCTCTCTGTCGGAATCAGAAAGATAAAACCGAGGGTCATAAGGCACCAGCATAACACTATGTTCAACACTGTCCTTTTTTACATTTTCCTTTTCGTGACTTGACGGTTGCGCATAGGTATCTATTCCTGAGAAAACCGATACTGTTACCATTGCTATTGTAAACACTATTTTATTCAGCATATGGCAAAGCTATTTCAACCGCTGATAAACGTAATTGATAACGCAACAAATTATGAGTAAAGACGTGTTAATATCCTTTAGAGAAAGTCGGGCTCAACATGGATCAACACATCGGCAACATGCGGCATGGTATTCATCACCTTTTCTTTAACACGGTGTGCAATTTCGTGACCCTGCGCTACGGTTACTTGGCCGTTAACCACTATGTGAAGATCAATGTAAAAACGAATACCCATTTTGCGAACATGACATTTTTCAGTGGTGATTACTCCCTCAACACTTACAGCATTTTTTCTTACCTCGTCAATAATGGCATCATAGGTGTGTTCATCCATGATTTCGCCCAATGCAGGTCGGAGAATAAAAAAACTATTCGCACAAATTATTATGGCTGAAAAAAGTGCAGCCCAGTCATCAGCCGCCTCCCATCCTTTTCCGCCTATAAGCGCGACAGAAATTCCTACAAAGGCGGCCCCTGAGGTAAGTGCATCACTTCGATGATGCCATGCATCGGCCTTTAAAGCGGTGCTATAAACTTGATCGCTTTTATGATTAACCTTTCTGTAAAGAATTTCCTTTACTACGATAACCACTGCGAGTATTCCCAGTGTGTAAGGTTCAGGAAGTTGATGAGGCGTTCTTATGTTATGTACACTTTCAACAACAATAAGAGTAGCGGCAATTAACAATACCCCAACTACCACAAATGTGGCTAATGTTTCGGCCCTTCCATGCCCATAGGGATGATTTTCATCAGCAGGTCTGGAAGAAACCTTTATGCCCCAAACAACAATCAAGGAAGAAAAAACATCTGATAAGGATTCAATTGCATCAGCTATCAATGCATAAGAGTTACCGAAAAAGCCTGCCATTGCCTTAACCAAGGCAAGCATAACGTTAACAAGAATTCCAAAGAAAGTTAACTTTAAAATACTTTGATACTGCTGCTTCATACCGCAAGGGCTAATAAACCTTACGCACCAATTATTTTACTTGAT
>JAYTNW010000277.1:0-1870 GCA_043748115.1 Bacteroidota bacterium
TATTTAACCCAAGATAAGGTTCCGGCAGCTGTGTATCTTAACAACAATGATTGCCAGCTTTGTGTTCCCCAAAGTAAATCCTGATAACCGCAAATGGCAAAGTTGCCGCTTGCATCAGACTCAATTCTCTTTGCAAATTTAGAAGCCAAACCAAATGTGTTTGTGTTAATGGTAAGCCCAACGGCTCCGGTGTTGTAATTTAGTCTTTGAACCATTATGTCAGAAAAGCTATTGGCATTATCACTATAATTAATCATAGCAAGTATATCCCCTGAAGGGGTAAACACCATGTCAGCACCTCGGTCATAAAAGTCGCTTTGAATAAAACGAGTCCATTTAAAAGTGAAGTTGGCATTGTAGGCTTGAATCATTGTTTCTTCATGGCCATCGGCATAGCGCAGTGTAAGCATTACATAAGCCATGCCTGAGGAGTTAACAAGCAGTTTACTCATATCTCTTACCTCCAAGCTTCCTAGCGTTAAACTGCGAGAGGAAAGCAACACCCCTGCCGATGAATATTTGGCAATGTAAAGTGATGAGGTGCCCGAAATATCAATTTGCGTGGAGGCTACAAAATAACCGTTGGCGTTGGTTGCCACTTGGTATTTTAAAATGGTGGTAGAAGGTAGGCTATGGTTCGTGTTCCAAACCAGTGACTGCGCTTCAATTTGTTTGCCTAAGCAAAGCGCGATGCCAAGGAAAATGGTGCTTAAGGTCATGCCTTTTTTTGCCCATAAGGTTAAATGATTGAGGCACCGGTGAATCATGTTTTTCATAGTGCAATAATTTTAAACGTGTAGTTATCTGATACCAAAACTGGAAAAGATTTACTAGCTGGTGGGCTGTTTTTGAGTATTCAGCAATTATTTTGAGTATTTGGAATAAAAAGGGTTTAAAAACTTAATATTGAATATCGGCAACGATGAAATACTTTTGCGTAGTTAAAAAATAAGTTCATCGGTTAACTACGAGTTCACTACTATTCACATTTACCTATGCCTCACAAAAAGCTGTCAACAAAAATCAAATCGTTGCAAAAAAAAGTTCTTAAGGATCTAAAAAAGGAGACTCCGGATTTTGCGGCCATTGCTACTAATTTTAGTACACAGGTTGCACTTATTAATGACTTGCGCAATAAAGCGAGTAAAAAAATTATTAAAAAAAATCCAGTAAAAATGAAGAAAAAATCATCGCCTAAAAAACCTGCTGTTAAAACGGTAAAAAAATAGTGCTATAAAATTCTTCGCGTAGCGTGTGCACAACATAGAAGTTTTGGCACGTGGGTTTATAAAGAGTTGCGTCAAGTGGAATGAATTCCCCTTTTTTTGTTATTATTGATTGGTTTAATGTTTGATTATTCCGGTTATCGCACTCTTTAAAATATGATGTTTTCTTCGTTTCCAGGTGTAAAGGTTTTTGTGTTTTGTTGCATAGGGTTGTTGAGTACTGCTTCCTTGTTCGCTCAATCCAATGTGGAAAAAACTGACACCACGAAACTATACAGGGAAATAGAAGACTTTTCTAAAAAGAGCAAATTTACCAAGGCTGTTCACAAACTTATTTTTAAATCAACCATTAAACAAACCTTGCCTACTGCCAAAAAAAGAAAAGGCAAAATCAAGGAAATGACCTTGTCCCCATATCAAGGAAAAATTATTAGAAATATTATGGTGGATGCACTTGATCCGTTTGGGTTTGACATACGCGATACCACCATTACCCCATCAGGATTTATTAAAAAGGCGGGCAATGCCTTGCACAATAAAACCAATCGGTTTGCCATTAAAAATTTGTTGCTGTTTCGTAAAAACCAAATGTTCGATTCGTTAAAAGTAAAAGAGTCAGAACGTTTGATCCGAAGCCAGATCGG
>JAYTNW010000278.1:0-3805 GCA_043748115.1 Bacteroidota bacterium
TTCATTGGATGTAAGTAACAGCATGAAGGCCGAAGACATTAAGCCATCGCGCCTTGAACGTGCCAAGCAGGCAATATCTAAACTTATTGACCAACTGCAAGGCGACCGCATTGGCCTTATTGTTTTTGCTGGTGATGCCTATGTGCAATTACCGGTAACAACTGATTATGGTGCAGCTAAACTTTTTTTATCAAGCATTGATACAGAAATTGTACCCACGCAGGGCACCGCTATTGGAAAAGCAATTGATCTTTCTACTTCGTCATTTGGTAATGGTGATTCGGCAAAAAAGAACAAAGCTGTAATCATTATCACTGATGGCGAAAATCATGAGGACGATGCCGTTAACGCTGCCAAAGAAGCCCGTGAGAATAACATTACCGTGCACACCATTGGCATGGGATCAGTAAATGGTGCACCCATTCCAATTTTTCACAACGGCCAGCGCGTGGGTTTTATGCAAGACAATAGTGGACAAACGGTCATGACAAAGTTGGATGAAAATAGCTTGGCAGAAATTGCACAAGCCGGTGGTGGCAAATTTATAAGGGCCACCAACAGCGATGACGGACTTGGCATTATTATGAAAGAAATTAATGCGATGCAAAAAAACGAATTCGGCAGCAAAATGTTTACGGATTATGCAGACCAATTTCAATATTTTATTGGCCTGGCGTTAATATTGCTCATCATTGAATTTATAATTTCAGAAAGAAGAAGCAAGTGGATATCAGACCTTAACTTATTCGGAGAAAAAGATGAAAAAAATTAATCTAATTAGCGCTTTTATCGTATTGCTTTCATCCATTTGCTTCTCGCAAAATGAAAAGCCTATTATACGCGAAGGCAACAAGGAATACAAAAAAGGCGACTACGTAAAGGCGGAAGAGAGCTATCGCAAGTCTATTCAAAAAAACAACCAAACAGACGCAGGAAAATTTAATCTCGGAACTGCATTATACAAGCAAAAAAAATACGATGAGGCCGCAGCCACATTTCTAAACCTAGGGAATGAAAAAGTGAGCGATGAACTGAAAGCCAAAAGCTATTACAACCAAGGTAACGCTTATTTAGAGTCGCAAAAATTTCAGGAGAGTGCTGATGCTTATAAACAATCACTACGCCTCAATCCCAAAGACGAGGACACACGCTATAATTACACCTATGCTTTAAGCAAGTTGAAACAACAGCAGCAACAGCAAAAACAGCAGCAGAACAAAAACGATAAAAACCAGCAAAAGAAAGAACAGCAGCAAAAACAACAAGAGCAGAACCAACAAGATAAACAGCAAAATAAAGAACAGCAACAAAAACAACAAGCGCAGCAACAACCTAAAATATCGAAAGAGGATGCTGAAAGAATGTTACAAGCGTTGAAAAACGATGAGAAAGACCTTCAAAAAAGGCTGGCTAAAAAAGAAGGTAGCAAAGTAAGGATTGAAAAGCAGTGGTGATGAATAAGGTGTTCTGATTGATGATATTGATATTGTAAAATGAAACATAGTATTAAACTCTTTTTTTCTTTTTTATTATGCATTGCAGCATCGCACTGCTTTGCCCAAGAAATAAAACTGACAGCCACCGCCAATAGAAATCCTGTTGGTGTGAACGAACAGTTTACGGTCTCCTATTCCATAAACACCAACGTGTCCAATTTCCAGGCACCTTCCTTTAAGGATTTTAATGTGTTAAGTGGCCCCAATCAAAGCACCAGCATGCAGTTTATCAATGGTGCCATGTCACAGTCAATTACCTTTACCTATTACCTACAAGCGCGTAACGAGGGAACTTTTCGTATTGACCCCGCTTCAGTCTCTGTAAATAACACTGCCATTAAATCAAACGCACTTAGCATTACTGTTGTAAAAGGCCAAGGAAAAGCACAAGCAGGCTCCGCCAATGGGGAGGAAGCAGTAGATGAAGGTGTGTCTTCCAACAGTGTTTTTTTGAGAGTGAGTGTTGACAAATCAAATTTATACCAAGGTGAAGCTTTAATTGCAACCTATAAGCTTTATACACGCGTTAATGTCATTAACTATTCGGTAGAAAAACTTCCGGCTTTTAATGGTTTTTGGTCGCAGGAATTAAAAATGCCAGAGCAGTTAGAGTTAAGAAATGAAACTTATAACGGGCAGCAATATAGAGTTGGCATCATAAAAAAAGTAATTCTTTTCCCTCAACAATCGGGCACACTAACGCTCGAACCCATGCAAGGAACATGCGTTGCGCGTGTGCAGTCACAACGCAAGCGAACCAATAATCCATTCGATATTTTTAACGATCCCTTTTTCAGTGATCCTTTTTTTGGTGGAGCTCGTGATATTAAGGTGAATGTAAAAAGTGAACCTGTTAAAGTTAATGTTAAAGAACTCCCTCCTACTTCCGATCCTGCTTTTAATGGCACAGTAGGAAATTTCACTCTTCAGGCTTCGCTAGATAAAAACGAGGTAAAAGCCAATGATGCCGTAAACCTTAAAATTAAAATAAGCGGTAAAGGAAATTTAAAACTCATTGAAGCGCCAGCCCTCAGCCTTCCCACTGATCTTGAAAGCTATGAACCTAAAGTAAACGACAACCTCAACGTAAATGAGGCGGGTGTGAGCGGCTCAAAAACTTTTGAATATTTATTGATTCCACGTCATGAAGGGCAATACAATTTAGACCCTATAAAATTCACTTTTTTCGATTTGGCTAAAAAACAATATGTACAATTAGTGGCCGGCCCTTTTAATTTATTGGTGAAAGGAGTTACTGGTGACGCTTCTGCCGCTCAATCGGTAGCGTCCTATCAAAACAAAACTGATGTAAAGCTTTTAGGAAAAGACATACGGTTTATCAAAACATCTCCCATAACGTTTGTTTCAGGAGGTAATTTCTACGGAAGTGCTCTCTTTTACATTCTTTTGTTACTTCCTCTTTTAATTTTCGTACTACTATATTTTTACAAAAGAAAAAATGACGCTCTCAACAAAGATGTGGCGTATATGCGAAGTTCCAAGGCTACCAAAATGGCTCAGAAAAGATTATCGGTTGCCAAACAGCATTTGGATCAAAACAAACCCGAAGTGTTTTATGAAGAGTTATTCAAAGCACTTTACGGATACACGTCCGATAAAATTGGAATGGAAGTTTCTGACCTCACAAAAGAAAATCTGGCCTTGCGCCTGCGAGAAAAAAATGTAAAAGAAGACACTCTTCAAAAACTCCTCAGCGCCATTGACACTTGCGAATTTGCACGTTTTGCCTCACAAATGCAAGCTGCTGATGCGCAAAAGGTATATTCGGACAGTGTGCAGATAATTACAGAATTAGAAAATCAACTTTCCTGACAGCAACCCATTTAAACATGAATTACTTACCTATATTTTCCGTCAATTGGACACGTAATCAAATAGTGACGTTGCTTTTATTTTTAATGACCATTGTTAATGTTAATGCCAATGCCTCATCCCCCGATGAACTATATAAACAGGGCAATGATCAATACCTGAAGCAGAACTACAACCAAGCAATTGAAAAATATGAAGCATTGGTAAAAACACACGGTGCTTCGTTTGAAGTGTATTTTAACCTGGGTAATTCCTATTACAAAATGGGCGACTTTACAAAAGCCATTTTAAACTATGAACGTGCAAAAAAAATAAAACCTTTTGATGATGATTTGGCTATGAACCTGGCATTGGCCAATCAAAATACGGTAGATAAAATTGAGTCAACCCCAAAAGTTTTTTACCAGACATGGTGGAACAACTATGTGATGGGATCAACGGTTGATTACAGGTCAAAGCTGGCACTTGCAGCTATC
>JAYTNW010000279.1:0-6922 GCA_043748115.1 Bacteroidota bacterium
CATTTAACATGGGCAAAGTAGCAAAAATTAAAACCACACAAAACGAAACCAGTGTTGAAGATTTTTTAGAAACAGTTACCAATGAACAGAAACGTGCAGACTGTTTTGCATTGATAAAGCTGATGCAAAAAGCCTCAAAAGAAAAGCCAAAAATGTGGGGCAGTTCAATTATTGGTTTTGGTAAGCTGCGTTATAAAAGTCCTGCCTCGGGCCGCGAAGTGGATTGGTTTCAAATTGGCTTTTCACCCCGCAAAGCAAACCTTTCTTTGTACCTGATGGGACTTGAAGGTGGTGCTCGAACAGCTTTGCTTGAAAAACTAGGCAAGTACAAAACCGATGGTGGCTGCATTTACATCAATAAACTAAGCGATGTTGATGCTAAAGTTTTGGAAGAGATGGTGAAGGCAGGCGTAAAAACAAAGTAATTAACTAACTTGATTTTTAAAAAACCCCACCATAAATTCTTGCAATTGCTACATTTACGAAGGTAAACTTTTGCACTAAACTCCTCCCCTTTTGCCTTGTGACAAGTTTTAACGTTCTTTACAGCAGTTCTATGTAGCGGTTGTATGCATCCTATTTCTTATCATCCTTCAGGTAACAACACCACTGATATACTGTTCAGTATAATTATACCCTCATGGAACAACCTGGCACTTGCGCAGTTGTGTGTGGACAGTATTAAAAAGAACAGTCGCTATAAACACCAGGTTATACTCCACCTTAACGAAGGCAATGATGGCACTAAAGATTGGGCGGTCGAACAAGAGTTAGACCACACACACAGTGCAGAAAATGTGGGAGTTTGTTACGGAATGAATGCGGCCTATTCACTCGCTAAAGCAGAATATATTGTTTTTATGAATGACGATATGTATGCCTGCCCCGATTGGGATTTTTATTTAAAAGAACAAATAGATAAATTCAAGGATCATTTATTTTATGTTTCGGGTACGTTAATAGAGCCTAAAGAAAGCGGCAATGTTTGCGTTTGTGCACCTTATAATTTTGGTAGCAGTGCCGCTGATTTTAAAGAAAAAGAATTACTCGAAAAATATACGTCAATCAATAAAGAAGATTGGAATGGTGCTTCATGGCCACCCAGTTTACTGCATCGCAAAACATGGGATTTGATTGGCGGCTTTAGCGTAGAGTTTACACCGGGAATGTATTCCGACCCTGACATTTGTATGAAATTATGGCATGCAGGAGTGCGGCAATTTGTTGGCGTTGGCAAAAGCAAGGTGTACCACTTTATGTCAAAATCAACAGGCAAACTAAAAAAGAAAGTAAAAGTAAGCGGCAAGCAAACCTTTTTAAATAAGTGGGGTATTACCTCACGCATTTTGCAGAAACATTATTTGCGAATGGGCACCCGTTACAAAGGAGCGCTAACGCAACCGGACCTTACAGCAACATATAAAAGCGATATGCTGAGAAACAAAATAAAAAAAATATTTACGATTTAAAAACCAAATTAATAATGTCAAAAACCAAACTTACCGTTAACAACAATGGGTCATTAAAAATAGAAGGCGAATTTGAAATAACGGATATGCAAGGCAACGCTTACGGTTTGCAGGGGCGCGAAATAGTATCCCTTTGCCGCTGTGGCCTCTCTGCCAACAAACCCTTTTGTGACGGATCGCATAGAGGTCATTTTGAACACGATGCACAAGCCTTTGATTTGCCACCTAAAAAAGTTTAGTGGCTAAAGCCGGTGTTACCGCTTGCAATTGACTTATAACTCAAGGCGTTAAAAAATAGCAGTACACGCTAGCCATTTTTGTATCCAAAAAAAGCATCCTTACCCTTCCAACACTTGAAACAAACCAGCGAGTAGTAAGTCACTTTTTATCAAGCAAAAATTTAGTCTTCCCTTACTGGTTTCTTCGTATCTACAATCCCGAATCTTTCAATCGTTTCAAAAACTCCGACTTTTTACGTTCAGTAGAAAGCATAAACTGATAAGCTTCCATCCCATCTTTTTCTTTTAGCTCCCGTTTTTCAGGTTTCATGCCATCAATGGCCGTGTTAAATTTATCATCGCTAGAGATGGCCTGCAATACACCCCGTTGGTAATTAAAATAAAACCAAACACTTGGTATAGGTTCAATGTAAATGTTAAGTACATCACCACTACGCCTGCGAATGACTTCAAATCTTCCTTCCATCAAACGCCCTACATAATTTTTTCCTGCTGCCCCCACCCCTATCGGCCCAGTTGAAATATAAGAAGCGCGTTCTTTGCTCCAATAAAATTTAAGATCGGTTAATAACAGCGTATGTTGCAATGCAGAAGGGAGTTTTTTTATGGTGCCGTACAAACTACTTTCAGCAATCAATTTATCTGCCTTATCTTTTCCAATCATATTGCCTAAAGCATTTACATAAACCGGTCGCTTATCGTCCGTAGGCTTTAAGGCCGGAGATGCTTCAATAGCGTCAACAAGCACTTTTAATGCATCATCGTTAAAGTGAAAACCAAGAGCCATTACCATATCAAAATAAATACTGTCGTTTTCTGTTTGATAAACCACTTGTCCGTAATTATGCAATTGCACCTGACCAAAATTGGTAGTGAGGTTAATTTTTCCCTCTGCGTTTAAGGAACAACGCTTATCATCCAATACCACGGTATTGTTAACAGGCACGTAGTTGCTATCCGTTTTTGATCTTTCAAGCTTCTGCAATCCCGGCATATCGCCAGTGATCTTGTACTTTTTATTCACATCATCAAAGGTCAGGTAACCCTCTGCAGAAACAATTTCCGCATCGCTGGGGCGTTGTTTTTGGCTGATAAATGATGGATACACGGAGGTGCTATCGCCACCAAAATACAATCCGCTGTAAAGCTTTTGGTTAGTTTCATTAATAGGCGCTACCACCGGAATGTTCACTCCTTTAGGATCAATATCAGAGGCAAACCCGAACCAGTTTTTTTGTATCATATCACAGTGGTGATTAACATTGGCAAAACCGCTGAAGTAAAGATTTTGCTTTGGTGAGTTAATCCTAATTTTTCCCTTATATTGAATAGTTGGGCTGATGGAAAAATTGGAAGTGTCAGGAATTTCTCCAACGGCAAATGTTTGCTTGCTGGTATCAACACCAATTTGAGTAAGTTTGATTAAGTGTTTTACTTTCACCTGATCCACGTATTCGTAATCGCCTGTTCCGTTATAATTTTTTCTGCTTTCAATATCAATATCAGTATTTAACATGGTGTGATATCGTGATGTTGTGTTTGCAATTACACGGCTGTTAGTAAGTGTGCGCATGTGGGCAGCCTTTTCAACAACAACATTGCCCACGTTGGGTATTATACTGGCATCAGCCACCAATATTTCTTTTACCTTGTAGGCGTTGAGGAGGTAGGTGTTTAACTCATATTTTGCCAATGGTGCAGAAAATCGTAATGAGTCCTGGTTGGGATGTACAGAAATAAATTCACTTACACGTGCAGTCGCATCATCCTTTCCAAGTTGAAGTTCGGCCTTATCCATAAACCATTTGAAATTTTGAACACTGCTCACATACTGGTTTACCGGGAAAGAAACATTAATATCGTTGCCATTGCTGGTAAAGTTTCCTTCACGCTTTTGCACATCGATATCAGCTTTAACATTTTTTGTTTCCAAGGCAAGCAAGTTGTCATTGGCATTTCGTAAATTAAATGCTGATGAGTCGGAACCATAGTTATGATCTTTTAAATAAAGTTTTGATGCAATAAGTTGTGACTGGCCTAGAGTAACAGTTCCGTTAGCCGTAATTCCCGAAGGCATTAAGACGAGATTGCCATCCAGTTTAGCCTGATCGTTGTAAAGCGCAAAATCTTTAGATTTTTTAAACACATACATTTTATCGCTTTTAGGGCGCCAATTCACAAATACATCTTCTGCTTTTATATCAGGAAATTTAACTGCACCTACCAGTTCATTCCGTACCGCAAATTTTTGCGTGTTGGCATGTGTACTGTCGGGAAAAAATATTACATCATCAGACGATGACACGCTGCTGAGGTACTCAATATCTCCCTTACCTAGGAAGCCCTTATGACTTAAACTTACCTCATTTTTAAACTTTCCTTTTCCATTATATGCAACAAAACCGGCATCCGGTGTGTTCATCACAAAGCCTATGGAGTAATCAGGTTGAACGATGGCTGTTTGCTTAAAGTCGGGGAAGATCCCTGCCGACACCACATTGGTTTCAAACACGAGTCCTTGTTTGCGCAAGGTGTTTAAGCTATCAATGGTAAACGGATCTAACTGAAGGTAAAACTTATCACGTTTATAAACACTGTTATATATGGAAGCATAATCATAGTAGATAAAAGGCTTGTTGGTACATTCAAACACCGGATAATTTTCATTGGCTACAAAACCTGATTTATTTGAAGGATGATCAATTGATAATTTTCCATTCAATTGCTGTATGACGCTTTTAATGGGAATAATTGGAGTTTTGCCGGTATGGTCAACCGTATCTGATGGAACTTTAAAGCGAAGAGAATCCACAGTCTTGAGATCCACATTAAAATCTTCGTAATTAAAAACAAACTCTTTTCCGTAAAAATCCAAACCTCCTGCATGCACACGTCCAGCAAAGTACATGTCGCGGTTCTTTTTAAGTGTTATTTTCTGTTCCAAAGGGGCAATATAAACTTCTTGTGAGTCGCTGAGCAACACCCTTGCAACACCACGCATGTCAATATCAAAATTTAAAAGATTAATGGTGGCATTGGGCTGTCCAGAAATCAGAGATTCAATTTTTATTTCATCGTAATCCACCTTTCCACTGCGGGCGCTGAGGTAATAAAACACTTTGTCCTTAACAATGGCTTTGTCATCATCGGCTTCATAGGACACAAAACCAAGTGCAGAAATGTCTATCAATAAATTTCTTACGGTATTTTCTGTAAGCTTCATGTACTGCGCCAAATCGGTAACATAAACAACACGCGTGCTATTTTTTTCACAATATTGCTTAATGGTGTAAAGAGGGTGAACTTCAGAAATGCCCTGTATCTTATCAAAGCGCTGGCGCGAGAAATAATTCACAGACTCAAAACGCAACTTGTTCTCTCCCGCACCTGTAATCATTTTTACATCCATTAACGGATCGGTTACCTTCCACACCAACTGCTCAAATTGCAAATCCATTTTATGATAGGAGTCGAAATAAGGACCACTAACACCCGTTTGATCGTTTTGGGTAAGGGTGACTATTTTATCTTTATAATTATACTTAAACTCTATGCCAGGATGATAGATAGAGTCCTTTTCCCAATGAATAATGGCAGCAGCATTGGTAGAAACTATTCTATCCGGCCTTATAACAAATCCTCTTGAGCGCATGGTAAGCTGCGGTTTGCCATTGAGGTTAAAAACAAGGCGTGCATCGGTATTCCTGTTTCCTGATCCCACCATCTTGCTACCCTGAAGGGAAAACCCACCGTAATAGTCAGCATCCTTAATTAGGTCTTTGATGTTAAGATTGGTAGCATAGGAAAAAAAACGGGGATAACTCGCAGTAGAGTCGGTAGCATTGGCCAACAGTTTATCAGTATAACGTCCTTTTAAAATGTCAGTAAAATATTTTTTATAGGTGAATGAAACGGAGTCCATGGTGTACTCCGACCCTTTCATGTTAATGCTGTACTTCTTAATATCAGCAAATGCTTCGCCAGGAGCAATGCCTGCACGCAAAAAATTAACGCGGCCTCCGTCCCCATAAAACAAAAGGTTGTTGGGATAAAAAACACCTTTTGTGCCAACAATGGTAGAGCTATCGCCCTTGCTGTAACATGAAATTGAAAGTGCGTTAAAAACAATTTTAGGCAAGGAGTCAAACTGAAACTCATATTTGCTATTGTCTGTCATCCATTTTACGGAGTTAGACTCGTACAGTGTATTTTGGCTGAACAATCCAAAACACGCTTCCATAAAATCGCCATTACGTTTAACACTTAATTTAGGAATGGCCTTGTTAGTAGCATCATGCCATGCAGTAAAGGTTTGCACACTTTGACCGCTTGATGAAAAGGCAACAAGAGCCTTTACATACATTTCAAAATCAGGAAAAGCTTTCATTCTTTTTTTTAGCATGGCATTTGAAGTAGCAATGATACTTTGCTGCTGTTGTCCGTTGAATTTGCTGAACACCGGATCAAAAGCGTCCATTATAATTTCTGCTTCCTTTTTGTTGGTTTCTTCAAAAAAAGCCTGGATATCCTTTAAAAAAGTGGTGGGCTCCTTAAACCCTTTAGTGCTTTGCGCAAATAACTGCGATGTGAAAATTGCGAAAATGCACAGGAATAGCGCTATAAATTTTTGGCAGACTGACATATTGAGATGGTTTTGGACAAATTAAATAAATATCACCTTATGGAGAGCGATTATTGTCGTGAACTTATTCACGGTTTGATTATTTTTTGATTTTCAATATGCTACCTTTGACAGCCAATTATATGACTCGCCAACAAACCATTAATGCATGGGCAGCCTATGCAGCCGTTGCATTTTTCTGGGGCACTACCTTTTATGCAATTAGAGTAGGTGTACAAAGTTTCCCTCCATTTTTAATGGCGGCCTTTCGCCATTGCATTGGAGGTGTGCTTATTTGTTCCTATTTCTTAATCAGAGGGTATTCCATTCCTTCAAAAAAAGATCTGAAAGTATTTGCCATCAACGGTTTCCTTATGCTAGTGGTAGGAAATGGATTTGTTACTTGGGCTGAACAGTATGTTAGCAGCGGACTTGCTGCCCTTATCTGCTCACTAACACCCGTGTGGATCATTGGCATTAATACCTTTAAAACAAAAACAGAAAAACTTACATGGCCTGTGTATGCCGGAGTTTTGCTTTGCCTTGCAGGGCAGGTGCTTATTTTTAAAGACAGCCTGCACGAGTTTGCTAAC
>JAYTNW010000280.1:0-11217 GCA_043748115.1 Bacteroidota bacterium
TTTAAAGATTATTCAACTTTCGGAAGCTTTAAATTCAAATCAACAATATGTAATCTCTAAGCAGGTTTTAAAATCAGGCACTTCTATCGGAGCTAATTCCTATGAAGCTCAAAATGCAGAAAGCGATGCCGACTTTATCCTTAAATTTAAAGTTGCAGCAAAGGAGGCTGAGGAAACGTTTTACTGGCTTCTTTTGTGTAAACATGCGGAAAATTACCCAGACACAACTATTTTACTAAACGAGTTAGAAATAATTAAAAAAGTAATCAATAAAATAATTTCAACCTCAAAAAATAAATAATAAAATATTATCTATTGTCCAATTGTCTATTCGCCTCATCAAATCATTATCTCATTATTTAATTATCTCATCATCAAATTATCTCATCATCTAATTAATTATGCTCGATAAAAACGCAATCGCAAAACGCATAGCGCGCGAAGTTAAAGATGGAATGTATGTTAACCTAGGTATTGGTATTCCCACCTTAGTTGCTAATTATATTCCTGAAGGCATAAGTGTTACCTTACAATCAGAAAACGGAATTTTAGGAATGGGCCCATTCCCTTTTGAAGGAGAAGAGGATGCTGATTTTATTAATGCAGGAAAGCAAACAGTAACGCTGCTGCCCGGGTCTTCCATTTTTGACTCGGCCACTAGTTTTGGAATGATACGCGCACAAAAAGTGGACTTAACCATTTTAGGTGCCATGGAGGTGAGTGAAGAAGGCGATATTGCCAACTGGAAAATTCCAGGTAAAATGGTAAAAGGCATGGGAGGGGCGATGGACTTGGTAGCATCAGCAAAAAATATTATTGTAGCCATGCAGCATGTTAACAAAGCAGGCGAATCAAAATTATTACCTAAGTGTACATTGCCGTTAACGGGAATAAAATGTATTAAGCGTATTGTTACCGAATTGGCCGTGCTGGATGTAACGCCTCACGGATTTAAATTGCTCGAACGTGCTCCCGGTGTTTCTGTTGACGAGATTATAAAAGCTACTGCAGGAAAATTGATTGTAGAAGGTGACATCCCGGAAATGAGCATATAGTTTATAAACACCCATGCGATACCTGGAACACTTCGAAAAAATTGCCCCGTTACGTGTAAAAGAACGTAAACGACATTCGTATTACTGGAACGACATTACTTTTTATTGCGATTATTTTTCGCATGAAACAGCCTCTGTTTTAGAAATAGGATGCAGCACCGGTGATTTGTTAAATGAGATCAGGGCAAAAGAAAAAACAGGAATTGATTTCAGCCCTTCCATTATTGCAGAAGCTAAAAAACGTTTTCCTCATATTGACTTTCATGTCATGGATGCTGAAAACATTACACTAGAAAAAAAATACGACCTCGTTATCATTTCCAACCTCATTGGGTATGTGGAAGATGTGCAGGCTGTTTTTGAACAAGTAAAAAAAGTTTGCCACGAACACACCAAGGTTATTGTAAGCTATCACAATCACATCTGGGAGCCAGTATTGCGATTGGGAGAAAGGCTTGGATTAAAAACAAAAACACCCCAGCTCAACTGGCTTTCACGAAAGGATGTAAGCAACTTATTGCTGCTTGCTGGCTTTGATTGTTATCGCGAAACACGAAGAATGTTGCTGCCTGTTTATGTGCCATTGCTTTCAGGGTTCTTCAACAGGTTTGTGGCCAAGTTGCCTTTGTTCCGCACATTTTGCATCAATACCTATTCCTTTGCAAAACCATTGGCAAATGTTGCTGAAGACATCAGTCAAAAATATTCAGTAAGTATTGTTATACCTGCGCGCAATGAAAGCGGTAATATTGAAAACGGTTTACTGCGCATTCCTAAGTTTGGCAAATGGCAAGAAATTATTTTTGTGGAAGGCAATAGCACAGACGATACATGGGAGAAAATAAAGGAGATCGAACAAAAGTATTCTTCTACTCATCGCATAAAAATTGCCAAGCAAGAAGGCAAAGGAAAAAATGATGCTGTGCGCAAAGGCTTCGGCATGGCAGAAGGCGACATATTGATGATATTAGATGCTGACCTCACCGTACCACCTGAAGACTTGCCCAAATTTTACGAAGCCATTGCATCAGGCAAAGGCGATTTTATCAATGGCTGCCGTTTGGTTTATCCAATGGAAAAAGAAGCCATGCGTTTTTTGAATATGTTAGGCAATAAATTTTTCAGCAACGCTTTTACATGGTTGCTTGAACAATCATTTAAGGATACATTGTGCGGCACCAAGGTTATCTTCCGCAGTGATTATGCGAAGCTTGTTTCCAACCGCAAATTTTTTGGTGACTTCGATCCCTTTGGCGATTTCGATTTAATTTTTGGTGCCTACAAACTCAACCTCAAAATACTTGAACTGCCCATCCGCTACCGCGAGCGTACGTATGGCAGCACTAATATTTCAAGGTTTACGCATGGTGTAATATTACTCCGCATGTGCGCTTTTGCTGCAAGGAAGATAAAGTTTATTTAATCTTGATTTTTCCTTAGGGCTGCCAGTTTTCTACCATCAACATAACAAACTGGATAATATTATTTTAGTTTTATATCGCATAAAACCATTTCCTAATACGAAAAAGGTACATTATTTAAATCGAGTTTAACTATTCGTAAATTCGCAGCAATCTATATCCGACACACCTAAATGTCAAAACAAAAAATACAACTTAAAAAAGATAACGAGCGTGAGCTGGGTTTTGGTGGCTCAACGGCAACGCAACGCCAAATGAACCGCGATGGCAGCAGCAACGTGCAACGCATCAATGTTCATCGCTTTAGCCCTATCAATATTTACCATTACCTTGTTACCATTAGTTGGACGCGCTTTAATATTTATGTGCTCTCTTCTTATTTGGCAGTCAATTTTTTCTTTGCCTGTATTTATTATTTTATAATTGGTGTTGAGCAATTGGGCGGCATGGGTATGGAAAGTGAGTGGCGCAAATTTGCTGAGTCATTTTTCTTTAGCGCGCAAACAATCACCACTGTGGGTTATGGTCACATTAGCCCAAAAGGGTTGGAGGCAAGTGCTGTTGCTGCCATGGAGTCGTTGTTTGGTTTGCTTTCCTTTGCATTGGCCACGGGATTGTTGTATGGCCGTTTTTCAAGACCAACAGCAAAAATATTATTTAGTAACAATGCACTTATTACACCTTTTAAACAGGGTAAAGCACTTATGTTTAAATTGGTGAATGCCCGACCTAACACTTTAATTGAAGCAGAAATAAATGTCATCTTTGCCTATGATGATATTTTTGCTGAAAAACCTGTTAGAAGGTTTCAGAATCTCAAACTGGATATTTCCAGGATTAGTTTTTTAGTTCTGTCGTGGACCCTCGTTCATCCCATTGACGAGGAGAGCCCTTTACACGATATAACCGAAGAGGATTTAAAGCGAATGAATGCAGAAGTGTTTATTCTGTTAAAGGCAATTGATGATGCTTATGCAACACAGGTTTACACAAGAACATCTTATAGAAGTGCCGATGTGGTGTGGAATGCTAAGTTTCGAAATATTATTGAACCATCTTCTGCCGGAAAGCTAACGATTGATGTAGATCGTATTCATGAGTATGATTTACTCAATTAGGGTGTTTGCAATAATTTAATTTTATCGCTGACTGCCGCTTCAAGTTCAGGAAAAAAATCAGAAAAATCTTTTGTGATACTTAAATAGTTTTCAGCCAAAAATGCTGCAGCCTCATTCATGTTGTTTTCAAAACGCGCCCTTCTACCCATGCCACTTAACGCTTTGTTAAGTCCATCGAGCGAGGCGTAGTTTAAAAGCCAGTTATCAGCTTCCATGTAGTTTAACATACGTTGCGTCCGTTCCGGTAAATATTTTTCGTGGTTGTGTAAAACTTGATAGGCATATCTGCTGTAATCAATGAGTGCGATAGAAGAATACTGTAGCCAACCGCTAGCTAAAAAGTGATCGTAATAAATATCAGAAATAACGGGTGAGTATTTGTGAAACACCGGACGCAGCAGCGCTTTAGTACGCTCAACGGTGGGATGGTGATCAGTAAACTCATCAATAAAACGATGCAACACAATGCCTTGTTGAATTTCTTGCGGATAGCTTTTCCAGTTATAGCCTCTTATGTGGTCTGCAATAAAATTGCCTACCATTATTGGTTCATTGTTCCCCGAGAGATAAAGATGTGCTAAAAAATTCAAGATGGTAGAAGGAAGTTATACAATTACTATGTTGCTGTTGTGTTGCAGTTACATCACCATTATTTTATTGGAGAATTTTTGCCCATTGCAATAAGAGGTGAAAATATACATACCGGGTTTTAATTCAGGCAAGTTAAAGTAAAATACAGTAGTTGCTTTTTTAACATCGGATAAACTTCCGTTCCAAATCAAACTTCCTTTGGAATCATAGATGCAGAATTCAACGGCTTTTGTAAAATGTACTTGAGTCTCTACTTCCAGCGTGTGTGTGCCGTTATGGTAAATAACTTCAAAAGGTCGAGAGTCATTATTTTCGCTCAATCCGGTAGGGCTCTGTAAAGTAAAAACAGCACTCACCGGCAAATGGTCACTGGCGAAATACAGCGCATCAGCAATGTAAGGAAAAACCGCAGTGTTAGGCTGAAGGTTAATGTCGTCATTTAAATGATAGCCGTCATTTCCAATGGCAGTACATGAGTTGCTGATGTATTGCATACCACCTGCCTGCGCTATGGCACCAGAGTAGAGGATGAGGTCAAATCTGTCGTCCAATCCGCCTGATGCGCCACCCCCGAAGCTAACAGAGCGCGTGCTTTGTGTGTGGTAAGCACTGTAAATGGGCTGCGACCATATTCCCGGCATGTTAAATGGATCAATCACATTTCCATCATCGGTGATGTTGTCTTGTAACAAGCTCAGGTAACAGGGCTCAGTATTGCTGTAGGTGTTCATGTCACCACAAACTATAAAGTTAGATCCTGCAGGAAGTGCATTGGTAACATTTCGCAGCGTTGCAATTTCTGCATTGCGTTGCGCAGCATCTGCCGGTGCTGATCCTGCTTTTAAATGACAGGCATAAATTCTGATCAAGTTTCCCGTTGCCAGATGTATCAGCTTAAACTCATTGATGTCACGCAAGCCGGTTTGTATGGGAGTGTTACTCACAAATTGAAAAAAAGTATTTCGGTAATAAATAGCATTGTCTGTATCAAAGCCGTCAACAAAGGTTCCTGCACTGAAACGGTTTAAGCCATCTGCATTCATTACATTGTTTAAAAAATAATTAACGCTATTGGCCGAAGTGTTTTCGGAGGTAACAACGATTTGCGCAAATGCATAATCAATCACATCACGGTAGTAAGGATTTCTGATGCCAGTGTCATTTGGTATCATGTTGTCAGGATAATTTAATAGATTCCAGTACAACACTTTGCAGTTGTAAGTTTGAGAGGATGCCATCAATGGCATAAGGATGAACAGGACAAAAAAATGTTTACGCATGAGATTGTATAGTCATGCAAAGGTACTAAACCTGCACCGATGGCTGATGTTCTTTTGCTTAGGTGTTAATGCAAAATCTAATTAACAGCAACCCACCCTGAACCATAAATATTTTTATTGGTATTTTTTGTCTTAAATAAGTAAAGGCCATGCGTTAGTGTTTGAAGCTTTTCACTCACCTCACGCTTAGTTCCTTTAAATATAACTCTGCCTGATCGGTCAAGTAAAAATATCTGCTCCTCGTTGGAGACCTGTTGCCATGTTACAGCAGGTGGTGTGGCAATAAAAGCGGTAAGTCCGGTAACAGCAATTTTTTCAAAAGCCCCAGCATCGTGCAAGTTTCCTTGCGGCCTCGAAGTGTTTTCAAGATCAAATAGGGGAGCATTTTTAGAATGAAAACTAACTAAGCCAACCTCAGCAGCAGAACTTGTGGGGGAGAGGTGATAATTGTTTGCCGAAGCATCAACAAATAATTGAATTGGTGTTGAAAGAATACTGTTTGCATCAGCTTGCATGTTGCTAGTCCATTGTGCTAAGGTTTGATTGGTGTTTCCTCCATCGCTGCTCATTCTGTTGCTCATTACGTTGTGATCACTTTCAAAACCCGTACTGCTGGCTGCGTCAATGCTAATGCTGCCTCTAAAGCTATGCGCACTGTAAAAAATATTGTTGAACACGATGTTACCCGTGCTGCCGTCACTGATGTTAAGCGCCCAACGGCCATCAGATGGTTGCAGCACTGTATTGTTCACCACTACATTGTTTTTTGCTGCATCACCGGCATCTATTTGGTATAAGGAAATTCCGCTGGCATGGTTATTATAAAGGAGGTTGTTTTGTATTCGGGAGTTTTGTACTCCATCACAATTTATTCCCGACCCACCGCTATTTCCATTGTTATAAATTATATTTTTCTCAACCAACGCTCCGGAAATAATGCCGTCACCACCTAAGCTTACATCACCGTTCATGTGTATGCCACATCCTGCATTGTCATGACAAATGTTGTTTTTAATAATTGGGTTATCCGCACTGTTGCTAAAATAAATTCCATGTTGCTGTGCTGAATGGCTGCATTCATTGCCTTCAATCAATATGTTTTCGCTAAAGCCGGTGAGTATGCCCCACACCCCGCAATTGTTAATGGTGTTGTTCTTTAGGCGCACGCCAGTATTAATAACCGAACGGATGCCTGCCCTAGGAATATTTATGATGGTAAAACCTTCAATGGTAATGTAGTCAGCACCCTCAATATTTATTCCGTCCTGAGTAATTCCATTGGAGGCATTAATTACTACCCCTGATTGTGCTGCAAACACAATTGGATTTGATGCGTTACCGCTAGTGGTATGATAGAAGCCCGTGTAATTGCCCGCTTTTACCACCACACTGTCTCCGGTAGCCACAATACCTGAAGCATGTTGCAGGGTACTAAAAGCCGAGGCTTCAGAAGTTCCGCTGTTGTTGTTATTGCCACCGGGCTTTACGTAGTAGGTGGTTGCCCATGCGTTTAATGAAACAAAGCATAGCAATGCTGAACAGATTTTTGTCATTGTGCCAATGATTTTTCGTTTGCAGCATCAATATCCTCTTTACCTATTGCAAAAAGTGTAAAAAAGGGATGTTTACCTTTCGTAATTATTACAAAAACACTATAATTAGTGATGATATAGTTGAGGTTATTAAACCGTATAATTTCATATTTTTATACTCTGGTTATTTTGAAGAATAGCCGACTCAAAGTACACTAATTTTAATATGCTTAAATGAAAAAACAACTACTTACCGTATTGCTTGCACACATTGGATTAGCGGCAATTTCACAGCCTTGTGCCCCCAACACTAATTCACTACAATTTAACGGAACAACCTCTTATGTTGCTGTTGCCAATCAAACAGGATTAGACATTACAGACTCAATAACCATTGAGGCCTGGGTGAATGCAGCACAGTTCGGGATTACTTCAGCTCAAAATTCTATTGTCTGTTCGCATGGGTGGAGTCAAGGTGAAGAGGGCTACGTTTTAAGGCTGGGCGGTACTGGTCAATTGTCATTTAATTTTGGAGGGCTGGATGTGAACGGTGTTCCTGTGAGTTGGGTAGATAATATTTCTGCCGCTTCATCGCTAACTTTAAACACATGGTATCATGTTGCTGCTACTTTTGATGGCGCACAATCTAAAATTTACATTAATGGTGTACTTAAAGGGACAACACCTTTTAACGGAACCATTGCAAATACCGGGGCTTACCCACTTAACATTGGACACCTGGCCGATGCAGGTCAGCCAGCAGATCGTTATTTTAATGGTAAAATGGATGAAATAAGAATATGGCATCGTGCTCTTTCACAAACGGACATACAAGCCAACATGAGCCAGCACCTGGACACAGCCCTTGTTACAGGTTTAGTTGCCTACTGGCGCATGAACAATGGTACCGGAACAACGGTTGCTGACCTTTCGGGTAATGGATATACCGGCACCACCACCAACATAACGTGGAGCACAGTAGTTCCATTTAACAGCGCACCTCCAGCTCCTGGAATGACCTTTAGCAGCGGAACCCTGTTTTCTAATGCTACCTCAGGAAATCAATGGTATTTAAATGGCAGCCCCATTTCTGGTGCTACAGGCACTTCCTATGTTCCAGTGCAAAACGGATCCTACTCAGTGGTGGTAACCAATGCAGCGGGATGTACGGCCAGCAGTAGTTCTTATAATGTAACCACAGTAGGAATTAACGAAGTAAATGGCGTCTCCGGTGTTATGGTTTCATCCATGGCATCGCAAAATGCAATTTTGTTCACTTTGGAAGCAAATAAAGCCGTTGAAGTAAGCATTGTGGTATATGATGTGTCCGGTAAAATGGTGACACAAATGAATAACGGTGAAATTAGGGTTGGGAAAAACACACTCCACTTAATACACAACGGGCTTGTAAAAGGAATGTACCTTTATGAAATAAAAACCGCAGGTTCCGTAATGGCTAAAGGAAAATTTGTTGTTAATTGATTTTTTTTCAATAAAAGAAAGGCATCCGTTTACTGGATGCCTTTCTTTTTTTATACCAATTGATAAGCATTTTATTTTTTCTGAAATACTGCAAAAATTTCATTCACCAGCAGATCATCCATGCTCGTGATTTTATTTTTAAAACAGGAAGGATGTTGAATCACCAAGTCGAGGAAAAAAGGAGCTTTGATCTCATTGTATTCTTTCACCAACACTTGTGCACTAAACTTTTTATGCCACAGTTCCCTAAATTGATTCACGTGCCAACGGTTAAGTGTTTCATCAAAAACAAACTTTTCGTTTGTGTTTTCAGCAATGTAACTATTCATAAAACGCTTGTCAAAAAGATAGTGGCAATACGGGATGCCAATGATGTTGTATGCATGCGCTCCCCATGGAGAATAATAGAGTGGAGCAAACTGAATAAACATTAATCCGCCTTTACGCAGTACTCTTAATGATTCGCTAAATACTTTGCCGGGCATGGGAAAATGCTCATAACAATTGTATGAAAAAACCACATCAAAACTCTCGTCATCAAAAGAAAGATCGGCAGCGTCCATCTTTAACAGATTAACGTCTGCATTTTTAGCACGCTTATCAAAATCGTCACTGCGGTATTCAATGGCTGTAGCATTTTTGCCTGCCAACTGCAATGCTGCACTCACCATGCCTTCGCCTGCACCCAGCTCTAAAAAATCAATGTAGTTACCTTGATGGTGTTTTGCAGCGGTTGCCAATACAGTTTGAGCGCGGTCATTACCGCGTGTCAGCACAGCATCATCAGTGTAAAGCATTCTCTCACCCACAGGAAATTTTTCTAAGTATTCATAGAAAAGCTTTTCTGTAAGATGTTCAGGTCCTTTTTCGCTGCGCGAAATACTTCTGGCCGCTTTAAAAATTTTCTGCTCGTAATAAATTTTAGACAAGCCTTGCTTGGCTCCGTCAGGTAATATTTTTTTTGCTAATTCTGTGATCATGCCGCTTAAAAAAAACTTTTTTTGGAAAACAAATCCAAATATACAAAGGCATTAAAAAAGCATGTATAATGTTAATAACTTAATGAGCAGGATCTAATCAAAAAACAAGTAGGCCCACTTTAGGGAATCAGTTATTTGGCCGCTACTCCAGGCTTTTCATCAGCGTATTTACTTGGGCATTTTAATAAAATGTCAGAGGCAATAAAATCACCATCTTTCATTTTGCCAATTAAAACGATTTGTTCTGACTTATCAAAATCCTGCGGCTTGGCTTTGTTAAGGAATACTTTTTTTTCTTCTCCTTGGTTATCTATAATATAAAAAGTAAAAAGGTTGGCATTCAGTTCAGGGCGGTAGTCGTAAGGTTTTTCACGGTTTAGTTTCCCAACCACGTGATAAACGGTTCCTTCATGGCGAGAAGCTTCCGAAAAATTAGCATACGTGCCCGAGTCGCTAACGGTTCCCACAATGGCGGCAATGGCTATAGCAATAACAACAATGGCAATTATGTAAGAGGATTTCATGTAATCAACAGCATTAATATATTTTCAAATGTAAACTAAACAAAGTTGAGCTAGATTAGGAGGTAAACTATTTTCCTTTATTCTTCATTTTCTCTTCCAGCTTATTTACCTTACTGTCAATAACCACTAAATAAATAAGCAATACTGCCATTACAATGGAAAGTATGGTAACAACAACATAAATTTTACCGTCACTTCTCATCGTATCTGCCATTCCTGTCTCTTCTGATTGGGCGTTTGCCATGTTTGAAAAAAGCAGGGCGGTAAAAATTAAGATGTAGCGTTTCAATCTTCTTGCTGTTTCCATAATTTTTTAATTCTGATGCGTATAGTAGTAATCCAAACACCCAATAATGACCATGCAATAATTGCAGGGTAAAATACTAAGCGCATATTATCATCCAGATCATATTTACCAAATGCGGGATTTCCTCCGTTGCCGGGATGCAACGAATCCGTAAGGCGTGGCAGCACATAAATAAAAACCATCATGAGTGGAAATGCAAACACAAGGTACACGGATGCAATGCGCGCTCGCTTGGCATCATCATCTGCCGAACTTCTTAAAATAAAATAAGCTGCATAAATAAGCATGGCTGCAGCAGCACCGTTAAGTTTAACATCATTCACCCAATATGCTCCCCAGGTGTACTTCGCCCATATCATTCCCGTTAATAAACCAGCAGCGCCAAACACCATTCCTGTTATGGCAAACTGCTCGGCCACGGTGTCTTTTTCAAGATCGTTTTTAGACAGGTATTTAATACTGTAAACCATACTCACAATCATATGTATGATCATGGCAAACCACATTGTCACATGAAAATAAAGGTTCCGGATTGTTTCGTTTAATATTGGCAATACAGGTACAGGAAATAAAAAACCTGCTATTACGGTATAAAACAAAAGCAAAACACAAAGTAATTTCCACCAGTTTTTCATCGCTGCAATAAAATCAGGTTAATAGGTAAATAAGAATTCGTTTGGTGTAACATCGTTTGGGAATTCTAAACAATAGTGTTGCTTTTTACTATGGTAAAACCTAGCTGAATTATTCACGCCAAAGGTAGGGAAATAAAATAAAGGCTAAGGCAGGCACCATAAAATTCATGGCCAATAACATGGTAATGTATTTCAAGTTAATGGACAGTGCAATACCATCAATGGCGTTTTTTGAAAGGTGAATTACAATAATTAAAATAGGCAACAAGATGGGAAAGCCCAAAATGGCCAT
>JAYTNW010000281.1:0-2883 GCA_043748115.1 Bacteroidota bacterium
ACAATAAGGTGCTTACCCACAGAAATATTTTTCTCAAACAAAATGCAAACAAGGTTTTTGACTCCACCTTGCTTGAGGTGTGGAATGAACAACTTATACCATTGGGTGAGAAAATTGAAGAAGCACGAACAGGATTTATAGCAGAGTTTATGCCGCTGTTCGAAGGTGTTTATGCTTTTTTATCTGGTGGAAATGAAAAAATTTCCATGACATATTACAGCCAGTTGAAGGATTATAATTTATCTCAACTGCTCGCACAATCGTTGCAGAAAGATTTGAACTTACAGTACACATCAATGGGCATACATAAAGATGATTTGGTGTTTAAGCTAGATGATTTGCCTTTAAAAAAAGTGGCTTCGCAAGGGCAGCAAAAAACTTTTTTAGTGTCATTGAAAATAGCACAGTTCCGCTTTTTGTTTGCACGAAAAAAAGTTAAACCCATTTTACTTCTCGATGATATTTTTGATAAACTTGATGATTCACGTGTGCAGCGCCTCATGCAATTAGTAAGTGAGCACACGTTTGGCCAAATTTTTATTACCGATACACATGCTGAACGATTGAAAAAAATTTTTGAAGACATTCATGTAAAGGCAACAACTTTTTCAGTAGTGAAAGGTGAAGTGGTAAAAAACGAAGAGTGATATTTTAAGGCATTGGTAATGCTACCTCAGCTGTTCCATATTTCCCAGGAAGCTTGAGCCTGTTCAATAAGCATGCTTTTTCCATTTTGAACAGCCGTAAAATGGTTGAGACCTTCTTTTAAAAAGACACTTTCCTCGGGGTTGTAATTAAGGTCAAGCAAAAAATGATCTTCAGTAAGTTCAGCGTAGGGTAGAGGTGGGTATGAATGCACATCAGGAAAGCGGCCTAGAGGCGTGCAGTTGATGATGAGCTGGTGTTTGCGTAGTATCTCAGCAGTGACTTCTCCATAGGTTAACATGTTATCCGCAGGCTTGCGCGATACACAAGTAAACTCAATACCTTGTTTGGAAAGTACATACATTACAGCCTTGGCTGCTCCACCTGTTCCTGCAATTAATGCTTTGGGTTTGCGGCTGCCAATAAATTGTTCAAGCGATTTTTTAAAACCAATTACATCGGTGTTGTATCCTTTAAGCAAATTGTTTTTTATAACGATGGTGTTTACTGCGCCAACAGCAATGGCGGTTTCATCAAGCTCATTTAAAAATGGGATAACAGCAGTCTTGTACGGTATGGTAACATTCAATCCTTTCAACAAAGGATTTGATGATATCAATAAGGGAAAATCTTCAATAGTATTTAATTCAAAAAGCGAATACTTGCAGTCAGTCAACTTTTCATCTTTGAACTTTTGGTCAAACAACACAGCCGAGGCTGAATGTGAAAGCGATTTGCCGATAAGCCCGTACTCAGGCATAGTTTAGCTTTTTGAAAACCTTGATTTTAAAAGGCCAATAACAATGGGCAGTAAAGAAATGCCTACAATGCCAATAACCACCAATGAAAAATTGCTCTTTACAATTTCTAGCCTACCGAAAAAATAGCCAGCCCACACGCAAATATTTATCCACAAGATGCTGGCAAGAATGCTGTAGCCTATGAAACTCTTGTATTTCATGCTTCCTACTCCAGCAACAAAAGGGGCAAAAGTTCTAACAATGGGTACAAAGCGTGCAAAAATCACGGCCTTGCCTCCATGTTTTGCGTAAAACTCTTGTGTGCGTTCTAGGTAGTCGCGTTTTAAAAATTTATAATTCTTTTCAAAAACCTTTGGACCAAAATAATTGCCAATAAAATAATTAGTGTTGTCACCACCAAATGCAGCCACGAAGAAAACGATCATTAAAATAAAAACATTGAGAGGATTATCCGGTGGTGCTGCTAATGCACCAGCAGCAAACAACAAAGAGTCCCCCGGCAAAAGCGGAGTTACCACCAAGCCTGTTTCGGCAAAAACAATGAGAAACAAGATTAGGTACACCCACGTGTCGTAGCGCTGCACCAGTTCAAAAAGGTGCTTGTCAATATGTAAAATAAAATCGAATAGCTGCTTTATAAAATCCATTACTGTAAGTGGAATAGGTTTAAACTATATTTTTCTGCTTTAATGCAGGCTTTTTAATGCTGCTGTATTTATAACTTGTAAACTTTTTGTTTAATAAGTTGTAAGTGAAGGGTCTATTTCTTTGGCATAAGCAAGTATGCCTCCTTTTAAATTGGAAAGGTTGGTAAAGCCATGCGTTTTTTCTAATTGCTGGATAACAGCAGCACTACGAGCACCACTGCGACAATGGATCACCACTGGTTTTGTTTTAGAAATTTCTTCTACACGGTTCATGGCTTCTCCCATGGGGATGAGTTCGCCACCCAAATTTGCAATTTCGTACTCATGTTCTTCACGTACATCAATGAGTTGAAAATCGATGTTGTCATCGCGCATTTGTTTTAATTCGCTTACGGTTACTTCCTTCATTGTTATTTAAAATAGGTAAATCTTAGCTAATATTAGCAATTGTTTTTTTATCGAGAAACTGAAAAAAGGTGTCACTGCGTAAACCCAA
Organism: Bacteroidota bacterium; assembly: GCA_043748115.1. GTDB lineage: Bacteria > Bacteroidota > Bacteroidia > AKYH767-A > OLB10 > OLB10. Next base: position 2,550 of record JAYTNW010000281.1, read on the forward strand.
TCTCAGTGACTCTAATGCAATAACTTCGGCAGGGGCAATGTTGCCAAGGCTAACGTCAGCACCAAAATGTTTGATGAAATATACCTGCTGCGATTTCTGAGGTGTTTCCCATATAATCTTATCAACTGGAATTTTAGAAGTTATTTTATTAATCAGCACCACGTGTGCTTTTCCATTGGGGCGGTAAATTCCTACCGTTCCGCTTTCACGAGCTTCTGCAATTACTTTCCAAACGCCTGCCTCTAGCTCACGCTCCATCATTTGTATCCACATGCCAGGACGTATCATAATGCCCTCTTCCTTTGATCCTACTTCTGATATCACAGTAACGGCC
>JAYTNW010000282.1:0-2994 GCA_043748115.1 Bacteroidota bacterium
CCAGGAGCTAAATTAGGTAAGGATGCCAATGGTAATCCTGCATGGTTTGTAATGGATCCTGCGAGGCCTGGGAAGTATTTGATGGTGAAGTAAAAAAATAGAAAAATAATTATTTTAGGCGCAGGTTTTCAACTTTCTGGCATTGAATTGGCGGTTTTTTTTAGATGATTAACTCCTATTGGAGAATCTTGTTATTCTTATTTCAATAGGAATGGACTCAAGAATTTACATTTGAAAACAAATGCTTTACAATAAACTTAAAGCAACAGCCATGCGAATGGGTTACTTCAATTTATAAAGGCAAATAAAAATCTTTAAACATCCACACTAAACCTAAAATTAAACCGTTATTTTTAGCACCTGACAAATACCTGAACAGGTCACATATGAAACGTATTTATATTTCCATTGCCGCCAGCATAGCTGCGGCATTGTTGTTTATGGTGGGTTGCACCAACAAAAACACCCTTAAAGTAGAGAACAGAAATTTTGAGGAGGAAGTAGAGCTTCGGCAAAACTTGGTTTTTACTTTTAACAAGGATTTAGTTGATGACAGTCTCCTTAACCGATGGGACAGCACACAACTTATACAAATCATCCCACAAGTAAACGGCTTATTCAAATGGAATACACGCAGGGAATTGATGTTTTCGCCAGAGAAAGGATTTGCTCCTGCCACAGACTATAAAGCCGTGCTCACAACAAAAATTTTTCCTGCCGCCCTTAAGCATCTTTCTTTGGATGATCAGCACAGCTTTAATTTTCACACGCCTTATCTCACCTTTGAGTCTGTGCATGGCCACTGGACACGCTCCAGCGTTGGTAGCGATGCTCTTGACCTTTTGGTATCGCTTGGTTTTAACTACAAAATGCAACCTGACCAGCTCAATCGCTTGGCAAAAGTGATGGTTGACGGCAAATCAATTCCCTTTACTGTCAGTAACCCGGCACCGGACGATGAGGCTACTTTGGTGATATCAGGTTTCTCGCGAAGCGATATTAAAAAGGTAAACATAAAGGTAAACATTGCAGAGGGCCTAAAGTGCGCAGAAAGCAATGCCATTACTAAAACTGTTTTGGAGATGACCACCGAAGTGCCGTTACCTGACCAGTTAACAATTTTAAATACTGCTGGAGAATACAACGGTACTCAGCCTATCATTCATGTTTTTGCCAACCAAGCCGTTGACGAAAAAGAACTGTCGAAATTTATAAAGATAGATCCTAAAATTAATTTCACCACGGAAACCACCAACGATGGGTTTTTGGTTAAAGCAGCTTTTGATCCCGGTCAAACCTATCAGCTTACTGTTTATAAAGACTTAAAGGGTTTAATTGGTGGTGCATTGAAGGAAGATTTTTCTGCTTACGTGCCTTTTGGCGAACTGCAACCATCGGTATCTTTTACCTCTACCAATGGAATGTACCTTTCCAGTAAGGGTTCAAAAAATATTGGCATCAACATCGTAAACATTGCAAAGGTGCATGTTACCATTTACAAGCTGTACGAGAACAATATTCTCGCATTTATGAGACAAAATCGCTATGAATATTATGATTATGATGAGGATGGATATGGCACATCAGGAGGAGCTCGTTTTAATATTTATGGGATGGAAAATTTTGGTGACCTGGCTTTTGAGCGTGATTACGAAACTAAGAATTTGGCCAAAAGCAATGGCGCCAGCTTACTTAATATTTCCTTAGATGAGATTAATAACTTTAAAGGTGTGTATGTCATTAACGTTTCTTCCCTACAGGATTACTGGTTGCGTGCCACCAAGCTTATTGCCTTGTCAGATATTGGCTTGATAGCAAAACAAACCGATGATGAAATAGTGGTGTTTGCTAATTCTATTAAAACAGCCGCACCTGCTGCAGGCGTTAATGTAAGTTTTGTTTCATCCAACAACCAATTGCTTTACACCACCACCACTGATGGCGATGGAAAAGCGATTTATAGTGACCTTAAAAACAAGGCAAGAAATTTTTCGGTGAGTATGATCACCTCGCGCTATGGAACGGATTACAACATGCTAATCTTTAGTGACTCGCGCGTGGAAACAAGCCGTTATGATGTAGGCGGCAGATATGACAATCCTGGTGGTTACATGGCCTACGTTTATGGCGATAGAGATATGTACCGCCCCGGTGAAACAGTTTACCTCAACGCCATTGTGAGAAATGATAAATGGATGCCGCTTCCTGATATGCCTGTAAAATTTAAGTGCTTGCTGCCAAACGGCAATGAGTTTAAAACCTTAAGGCAAACATTGTCTAAGCAGGGTGCCGCAGCCATCTCACTGCCATTGCCGCAGGGTGCCGTAACAGGTAATTACGTAGTAGATGTGTTTACTGCCAACGATGTGTTGATAGGTTCTAAAAATGTATATGTGGAAGAGTTTATGCCTGACAGGATAGATGTGAAGCTGAATATTTCCAAGCCTGAGTTTGCCAACGGAGATACCGTTAGTGCTTCGGTGCAGGCTTTAAACTTTTTTGGCCCGCCCGCTGCTAACCGAAATTACGAGTTTGAATTTAACCTCTCGCGTAAAAGCTTTTACAGCAAGGATTTTCCTTCTTACAATTTTGACTTGCACACCGAAAATCAAATAGAATTTGAAAAGAAGGTTGAGCAAGGGCAAACCAATGACAAAGGCGAGGCCTTAGGAAAGTTTTTAGTCAATGAAGCGTATAAAGATTTGGGGGTGTTACAGGGAAAATTGTTTGCTACCGTTTTTGATGAAACAGGCCGGCCGGTTAATCGAATGAAAACATTTAATGTTTATACCCAGGATGTTTTCTATGGCATTAAACTCGATGATTATTACGCATCGCGTGGCAAAAACATGTTCATCGCTTTAGCCGCTGCTAACAAGGACGGCAAAGCGATAAAATCAACAGCCCATGTTGAAATTATTAATTACGATTGGTATAACGTTGTCGAAAAATCTGACAATGGAACTTACCGCTACGTATCGCATAAAAAAGAGA
>JAYTNW010000283.1:0-4616 GCA_043748115.1 Bacteroidota bacterium
TTTTACGGGTATAAAGTTCGCCCCACATTTTTTTATCATGCTCTTGTATTAGGGCAAATGCAGGATTGGATTCCGCACGCTGAAATTCACCATCTACCACAGGATTTTCATTTTTCATTTCTTGTTCAAGGAACAAAGGATAGCGAATGGCGTTGTTCATAAACTCAAGGCCTTCAACAATTAGTTTGTTGCTAAGGGTAAAAAAGTAATTTACACGCTCGTTGGAAGTGGTGCCATTAAATGATATGCCCAATTCGTTAATCCTTTCGAGAAATTTTTCTTGCGAAGGGATGGCTTTGTTGGCTTTAAAAAACATGTGTTCGTAAAGATGAGAGAGGCCGTTGTATTCAGCATCTTCTGTGTACGATCCATTGCGTACAGACATTTCTATTGTTACAAGAGGTACAGAATTGTCTTCTATAACGAGCACCTCCAACCCGTTATTTAATTTTTTGAGGTGAAAATTAGAGGGCAGATTTTTTTGAGCCCATGAATTTGTTGCAGCAAAAAGCAGGGCAACGATGGTAAATTTTTTAAGCATTTTTTAATCTTTTATGAGAAGGCTAAAGTAGTTTTTTCAACGCTGCGAGTTGCGTTAATGAAAAGTTATTTTTGGCTTAGTAAAGGCCACCAAAATCAATGGTCATCAACTGTTTTTGTTTGATGGAGCAGGGGAGTGGGTGTGTATGTATCCTGTTAACGACTTCATGGCAAAGGAAAGACTTAGAATGCAAAGGATTCCACCCATAATAAAAGGTGCTCCCGGAAAATAAAGTTGTGTGCTTTCACCGGAATAATAGGCAAATAAATTAGTCATCAGCGGTGGGCCGATGATGGACGTGAGACTCATTAAACTGGTTAATCCGCCCTGCAGTTCTCCCTGTTCATTGGGTGGCACTTGTGACGAAATGATTGATTGAAGCGCAGGGCCAGAAATACCTCCCAAGCAATAAGGAACCAGGAAAACATACATCATCCAACCTTTGTTGGCGAATGCAAAAAGCAACATTCCCACTGCGTAAAGCCCTAAACCAAAATAAACAGAGCGTTTTTGACCCAGCTTTGGAATGATTAAACGAATTAGCCCTCCTTGCACAATAGCAACCAGCAATCCCACAAAGCCTAAAGAATATCCAATCATGGCTTCGTTCCATTTAAACATTTCAGCAGTAAAAAAAGCCCATGTGCTTTGTACGGCATGAGCGGCAATGTAGATAAAGAATAACGACAGCACCAATCCACTGATGACAGGATATTTTTTTAATTGCCATAGCGACCCCAAAGGATTGGCGCGCTTCCATTCAAATTTTCTTCGGTTTTCCGGTTTAAGCGATTCGGGTAAAATAAAATACCCATAGGCAAAGTTTAAAAATGAAAGCACAGCTGCAGCCACAAAAGGCACGCGTGCTCCATATTGCCCAAGTACTCCGCCAATTACAGGGCCAATAATAAATCCAAGCCCGAAAGCCACACCAATAAGCCCAAAATTTTGTGCGCGTTTTTCAGGTGGACTTACATCAGCAATGTAAGCAGAAGCTGTGGTAAAGCTTGCTCCGGTAATCCCAGCTATTACCCTACCAATGAACAGCCATCCCACGGTAGGGGCAAGGGCTAAAAAAATATAGTCAATACCAAAGCCAAACAAGGAGGCCAGGAGCACCGGTCTGCGTCCATAGCGGTCGCTGAGGTTACCGAGTACGGGAGCGAACAAAAATTGTGTCACACTATAAGCAAAAAGCATCCATCCTGCATAGCGCGAGGCTTCACTAATGCTTCCTTGTATCATTTCACTAAGCAAGGTGGGCATCACAGGAATAATGATCCCAAAACCAATAACATCTACCAAGAGTGTTATAAAAATAAAACCCATGGCGGCTTGTTTTTTATCTTTTATGGAAGCCATAAATAATCTCTTTTATACCTGGTAATATGGATTAGGCGAAGTGACCTTATGCAGTGACAGGCAAGGCTTCATGAAACTCTTTTATCGAGTGATAGAGTGTGTCGCGCTCTACAGGCAAAAAACCGTTTTGTGCTATCAAGGCCACCAATTGTTCAGTGGTGAGTGAAGGATTTTGTTCTTCTGCACCCGCCATGGAATAAATTCGTGTGCTGTCATCAATGGTTCCATCAAGATCGTCCACGCCAAATGCTTGTGATAGCTGCGCTGTTTGCCTGCCAATCATAGGCCAATATGCTTTAATATGATTAAAGTTGTCCATAAAAATGCGCGCCACGGCATAGTTCTTCAAATCCTCGATTAAGGTACTTTCCTTAATTGCCGACATGTCGTTGTCACGGTTACGGAATTTAAGTGGTATAAATGTGTTAAAGCCACCTGTTTTATCCTGTAAGGTCCGCAAGCGACTCATGTGATCTATGCGGTGCGCATAGCTTTCGTAATGCCCGTAAAGCATGGTTGCATTTGACATTATACGAATGCTGTGAGCCGTTTCATGAATGTGTAGCCATTGTGATGAGGAGCATTTGTCAGCACATATTTTTTGCCGTATGGATTCATCAAATATTTCAGCTCCGCCACCGGGAATGCTGTCTAAACCACACGATTTCAAATAGGTTAGTCCTTCCTTTATTTCCATCTTGGCTTTCCGTATCATGTAATCAAGCTCAACGGCTGTAAAGGCTTTGATGTGCAATTCAGGGCGATGTTGTTTAATACTTTTGAGCACTCCTCCAAAAAAATGAATATCCATTTTAGGATGTACCCCTCCAACAATGTGCACCTCTGTTACTGGTTGACCATCATAGGCCTTCACTTTTTCTAAAATTTGTTCATGCGTAAGTTCCCATCCTGCCTCTTTGTGTTTATAATCCTGGCTGTAACTGCAAAACTTGCACGAAAAAATGCAAACATTTGTTGGCTCAATATGAAAATTTCGGTTAAAAAAAGTTTTATTGCCATTCACCCGATTACGTACCGTGGTGGCCAGTGTCCCTAAAAAACCAAGCGCGCCTTTTTCAAAAAGCAAAACACCTTCTTCGTTCGAAATTCTTTGTCCTGCTAATACTTTGTCCGCTACTTTGATTAATACCGGTGCAAGACCCGCTGTGTTTAATAAATCACTATTCATTGATAAAAAAATGAGTGTGCAAAATTAAGTTATTTAACAGAGATGATGATGAAAAGTTATATCCTTTTATGGGCCATTGCATGCAAGAGCTCATAAAATACACTTTCAGCAGACAACGGTTTCCCTCTCGGAGGGCTCCAATATCAGCGGTTAGCGTATTTTTAGCAATTTATTATAAACGCTTATGTCTGCTCACAAATTCACTAATCAGCTCATTCATGAGCCAAGTCCATACCTTTTGCAACATGCTCACAATCCCGTTAACTGGATGCCATGGGGAGCTGCTGCTTTCGATAAGGCTAAAAAAGAAAATAAACTTATTTTGGTTAGCATCGGATATTCATCGTGCCATTGGTGTCATGTGATGGCTCATGAAAGCTTTGAAGACGAAGCCACAGCCCTGCTCATGAACCAATATTTTGTTTGCATAAAAGTGGATAGGGAAGAGCGCCCTGACGTGGACATGGTTTACATGAGTGCCGTGCAACTGATGACGGGTAGAGGTGGGTGGCCACTCAATTGTTTTACCTTGCCGGATGGACGTCCCATTTATGGCGGCACCTATTTTCAACAACAACAGTGGCAAAACATTTTATCCCAATTGGGCGACATGTATCAACAGGATCAAGAGAACTTTCACGCCTATGCAAAGGAACTTACTGATGGCATGGTGAAAACTGAGATAATGAGTAACAGCAGCGACAGTTCCGGTACGGAGGTGATTGAAGCTACCCTTAAGAACTGGAAAAAGCACTTCGACAATGCGGAGGGCGGTACCACCCATGCGCCTAAATTTCCGCTGCCCAATAATTATTTATTCCTGCTGCGTTATGCTCACTTGGCAGGTGATGATGCGGTTGCAGCTTTCGTAAAGCTTACCTTAAATAAAATGGCCGGAGGTGGCATTTTCGATCACGTGGGTGGCGGCTTTGCGCGATACTCTACCGATATGTTGTGGAAAGCACCCCACTTCGAAAAAATGCTTTACGACAATGCGCAGTTGCTGTCATTATATAGCGAAGCCTTTCGTGCTTATAAAAATCCTTTGTACCAGAAAACAGCAGAAACCATTGTTTCATTTTTAAATCGTGAAATGCGCGATGCAAGTGGTCTATATTATTCTGCACTTGATGCCGACAGTGAGGGCGAAGAAGGAAAGTTTTATGTGTGGACAATGAATGATTTATCAGAAATTGATTTCTCAACCGATGATAAAGGCCTTTCAAAAGATAAATGCCGCGATATTGTGTTCGATTATTTTTCCATAAATGCCCATGGCCTTTGGGAAAAGGGGAATTATATTTTACTGCGTAACCTCCCAGATGAGGAAATAGTGGTAAAGCATCAAATCAACAGCATCGTATTGGATAAAATAATCACTGAGGCCAAACAAAAACTTTTGGATAAGCGCAACCAACGCATTCGTCCATTGCTTGATGACAAGTGTCTCACTTCCTGGAATGCTTTAATGATTTCCGGCCTGTGTCATGCTTTCACCACATTTAATAGATCTGAATATTTAGA
>JAYTNW010000284.1:0-4971 GCA_043748115.1 Bacteroidota bacterium
CCAATAACCAAAGCCGCGTGGATGAGCCAGAGGGTTCTTTAAAAGAAACCGCTAAACGCGATTCGGTGCGCGATAATTTTTTCAAGCTAGGACGTAACACGGATTACATGCACGATGCCTCTTTATCATACAATGTGCCTTTAAATAAAATTCCTATTTTAGATTGGGTGAATTTAACTACGCGATACACAGCCACCTATCACTGGACGGCATCGCCATTGGTATCCGATCCTAACAGCGGAAAATATTATACCAACTCGGCTATTGGCAACACCATTCAAAACTCCAACACCAAACAAGCCAATGCCAGTTTTAACATGACCACCTTGTATGGTAAATGGAAATTCTACAAAAAACTAACGGCACCACCTAAACCGAAAACACCTGCAAAAAAAGAAGCCAAGGTGGAACCTAAAACAGAGCCCGCGGTGAAAGACAGCAGCAAAACAAAAACAGTAAAGCCGCCTGAGAAGAAAAAAGAAACGCAGATTAGCCCGGCTGTGAAGGCCATTGCTAAATTGATTTTTAGTTTAAAAAATGTGTCGCTCAATTATAACCAGACTAACGGATTATTGCTACCAGGTTTTAACAGGCAAAGCGAATGGCTGGGACAAAACTGGGATGACAAAACCAGTGCACCGGGATTTGCATTTACCTTTGGCGACCAGGCAGAAAGCATTAGGGAAAAAGCAGCCAAAAATGGATGGCTCACCACTGACACTACGTTTAACAGCCAGTTCACCAAATCGTTTCAGGAAAACTTAACAGGACGTGCAACATTAGAACCTATTTCAGGCCTTAACATTGACCTTAACATCAGCCGAAATTTTACCAAGAACACCACTGAAAATTACCGCGCCTACTCTACTGCACGCAGTGATGGAAGCTATTATGAATCCCTATCACGCACACAGGGTGGAAACTTTAGCACCAGTTATTTTACTTGGAAAACAGCATTTATAAAAGATCGGAAAGACTATACTTCGAGTATATTTGAAACGTTTGCTGCCAACAGGAAAATTATTTCTGACCGCTTAGGTCAAGATCGCGGAACGGGATTTGATCCCAATACCGGTTTCCGTGACGGATATAGCGGAACCTCACAAGATGTATTGATTCTTTCGTTTTTGGCAGCTTACACAAAAACCGATGCCAATAAAATTTCTACCAACCTGTTCCCAAGTATTCCAATCCCTAACTGGACTGTGCGTTATGATGGTTTATCTAAACTGCCATTTGCCAAACGGTTGTTTCAAAGCGTAAACATCAATCATGGCTACCGCTCCACGTATAATGTAAACACATTTACCACTGACGTGAATTACTTCTTGGATCCCAACAGCCGCGATGTGAACAATGATTTTATTGCTCCACGACAAATAGGACAGGTTACCTTATCTGAACAATTCAGCCCATTGCTGGGAATTGATATTACCTGGAAAAATGCTGCTGACAAAAGCAACTCTAAACGCAGCACACCTTCAACCGTACGTAATACTTCATCAGGAGGAAATATTTCAACACGTATAGAGTTTAAGCGCGACAGAAATGTTTCGTTGGCTTTGGCCGGTATTCAAATTACTGAGGTGAAGGGAAATGAATTAACAGTGGGTGTTGGCTATCGCATCCCTAATTTTAAATTCCCCTTTGGTTTGTTTAACAGCATTAGCTCCAAAAAAGCAAATGACCTCAACACCACACTTGATTTCTCTATCCGTAAAAACAACACCGTTTTGCGCAAATTGGTGGAAGGCACCAACCAGCCTACGTCAGGGTTAACAGTGATTTCGTTTAAGCTATCATCAGACTATACGGTTAATGAGCGTTTAAATCTTCGTTTCTTCTTTGACAAAACCATTCAGACACCGGTTGTTTCCACGTCCTTCCCTACTTCCAACACATCAATTGGACTTTCTGTTAGGTTTACCTTATCGCAATAGCATTTAACAGCTAATACAACAATTTATATATTTGCATCAAATAAAATCATTCTATGAATTTTCCTGATCAACTTAAATACACCAAAGACCATGAGTGGGTGCGCTCAGAGGGCGACCATGCCTACATTGGCATTACAGATTTTGCACAGCGCGAATTAGGCGACATCGTGTATGTTGACATTAACACTGTGGGCGATTCCTTAAAAAGCGAAGAAATTTTTGGAACCGTTGAAGCCGTTAAAACAGTGTCGGATTTGTTTATGCCTATTGATGGTGAAGTGGTGGAGATTAATCCTAAATTACAGGATAAGCCTGATTTGGTGAACACCGATCCTTATGGTGATGGCTGGATGGTGAAAATAAAAATTAGTGATGCGTCACAGGTAAGTGCATTAATGGATGCAGCATCCTACAAGTCAACCGTAGGCGCTTAAATTACTTTTAACGATATGCTTAAATATTACAGGCCTGGCATTTGCTGGGCTTTGTTCATTTTTATCCTGTGTGCCATACCGGGCAAAAACCTCCCGCACTACTCATGGACCGATCTCCTTTCGGTGGACAAGCTTGTTCATTTTACCATGTTCTTTGTTTTAACGGCATTATTCAAAAGTGGTATAGTGCAAAGCCATCATTTCGTTTCCACCCACAATAAAATACTGATTGTTGCTGCTATTGCCTATGGTGCATTACTTGAACTCATGCAGTCATACTGCTACACCGACAGAAGCGGCAGTTGGTTCGATCTTTTAGCCAACAGCTTGGGCGCAATGGCAGGGGTATATTTTTTTAATAAGCTGTTCGATAACGCTGGGAAGCCACTATTCCTTAAAAAAAAGTGACCTGCTTTTCTGTTGCAATGGTCACTTCATTTCTTTTATCATTCTGTAAGTAATAAAACCTAAAACGCCTACCGTTAAAACAAGAGCAGCCCATATCAGACGCTTATCAGATAATAATCCACTAGAAGGTTTTGCTTTAGCATCGCTGTCAGACAATTCAACAACCTTGTTCGGAACGAGAACAGGAAGATCAACCGGTATTATTTTTTCAAAATAAGTAAGATCATAATTTGGGAAATCGAGTAATGGTGCATCATACCTAAACTGGTATCTTTTATTCTTCTCCAAGTAAGCAATGCAATAATGGTTGAGCTGGAATGTTTTCGCATCAGCAAATTTTAAAGGCTGATCATCTTCGTTATAAATCTCTATTAAAAATTTGCTGGCTCGTATGCCTGGAAAAGTAAAACGTGTTGGATGTTCTGATGACAAGATCACTTCATTAAAAGGCTTGCGTGTGTATTTGGTATCCTGCTTCCACATGCTACAAACAACTGCCCTTCGATGGTAATGGGCTGGTGAATTAATTTTCAGTTCAAAAGCATCTACATCGGTTACTTCCTTCCAGTCAATAAAAACAAATGACATTTTACGCTCTGCTGAGTCGGTGGTCATCCATTCAGCGTTCAACTGAGAATACACGCCCTCATTGGCCACCGTTTTAAAATATCCTGCGCTTACAATATCCAGCGGTGCAGCATCACGGTCGTTAATCTCTATTTTGTAATATATATAATTGGTAACCGGAAAACTTATTTGCATTTGCTGCATCACATCATCAGTATTATTAACAGAGTTTATCAGATGAAAATCTTTCACTACAAACCATTGCAGCGTATCGAACGAACCTGAAATTTTAAGTTTCTTGCTTACCTCAGCATTTCTTATCTGTAAAACAATGTTATCTATCCTTGAAGAGTCCTTCCTAATCACAAGTCTAGTTATGCTATCGGGCAAAACCGTTTTTTTATCTATCTGATATTGCACAAAAGATTTAACATAGTTTATTTGCGCCTCACTTTTAATTATGTAAGGTGTTTCCTTGTTTTCATTGTCAAACAAACGCAGGTCAGGCATTTCCTGTTTCATTTTCGATTTAATTTCCGGAAGCAGTTTTATCTTATAAAAGCCTGAACTATCCACCACCGGTAAGGATGAGCTGTAATGAAAGTTTTGCGCAGCACTAAAATGCGTAAGAAGGATAAAAAATATAATTTTCCTCATAAATTATCTTGTGATGTTAGGTTATTGTTTTTTTCTATTTGATTTTTACTATCGTCATCAAGGATCAATTTTTTTAAACGCTGGTACATAAACGAAACCACCAGCAACAACACTCCCAGTGAAATAAACGCCATAATCTTGCCACCTTCAGAAATGCCTCTGATGTCATACAAGAACAATTTAAGTATGGCAACAAAAAACAATGTTAACGAAATGATCCTGAGCATGCGGTCTTTATGCTTCATGCCTTGCCTGATGAGCACAAAAGAAATTACTCCCCACAACACAGTGTATCCTGCTTTCGAAACCTGCCTGTTAATAGCGTACAACATTCTTTCAGGAGTATAACTAAGCCATGAAACAATATGATTAAGCTCTGCACTCCCTATGTAAACAACTAAAAATACCATAGCCCATTTTACTGCATCTAAATATTTAGTTTCATTAAAAACACGCTGAGCCATTTGGTAAAAAACAAAAATGCAGGCACAAAACAGTGCCGCCAATGCAAAGTGCATAAAAAAGAAAATGCTGTTTACTCCATTCACTAAGTACTCTTCTCTTACACCGGCAACACATGGGTTATACTTAAAAACATAAGCAATAAAAAACAGGAATGTAGCGCTAAAAAATACAATAGCAGATAACCTTTCCAACCTTGACCTGTACAAAATGTAAGCGGTGAGTATGAATGCAGCATTATACAATCCAATACCGATACCATGTGCATTGTAACCAAGGTTACTCTGTTGCAACTGATAATTCAGCTCAAAGTAAAACACAAAATAAAGCAACATCACAAAAACCACCGATAAAACAAACCTGTACATTTTAACAGTGAACAAAGGCAACAAATGATGATCCTCATTTTCGTGAGAGAGCAATTTCCTTATTGCAAAAACAGAGATAACAGACACAACACCTGTAATAAAAGCCTTGTTGAGCAACACAGGAAGCGGGAATGT
>JAYTNW010000285.1:0-6893 GCA_043748115.1 Bacteroidota bacterium
GTAAAGTCACTGATTATGCATAAAGAAGATGCAAACTCAGCTGATTATGCCATCATGTACAACACGCTTCAAAAAGATACCTCAAACTCTGAGAAGGAAGCGGTGGAGCATATCTACCGCCAGTTGCGTAATGCCGAGCCACCTGATGAGGAAACAGCACGTGGTATTATCGACAAATTATTCTTCTCTGATAAACGTTATGATCTTGGCGAAGTAGGACGTTACCGTATCAACAAAAAGTTAAACCTGAACACTCCAGAAGATGTGAAGGTGTTAACAAAAGAAGATATTATCCTGATCATTAAATATCTTATCCAACTTATCAACTCAAAAGCTGATGTGGATGATATTGATCACTTGTCAAACAGACGTGTGCGTACCGTTGGAGAGCAATTGTATTCACAGTTTGGTGTTGGTCTTAGTCGTATGGCGCGTACCATTCGTGAGCGTATGAACGTTCGCGATAATGAAGTATTTACGCCTGCTGATTTGATCAATGCAAAAACACTTTCTTCTGTAATCAACTCTTTCTTTGGTACCAACCAGTTATCACAGTTCATGGATCAAACAAATCCGTTGGCTGAGATTACTCACAAACGTAGGTTGTCGGCACTCGGGCCAGGTGGTTTGTCGCGTGAGCGTGCAGGCTTCGAGGTTCGTGACGTTCACTATACTCACTACGGACGTTTGTGTACCATTGAAACACCGGAAGGACCAAACATCGGTTTGATCTCTTCTTTGTGTGTATATGCGAAAATTAACAACCTCGGATTTATTGAAACGCCCTACCGTGTAATTGAAAACGGTAAAGTTGATTTCGCTAAAGAACCTGTTTATTTAACAGCAGAGGAAGAAGATAATAAAGTAATTGCACAGGCGAATGCACACATGGATACCAAAGGAAACTTTGAAGATCCTCGTGTAAAAGCGCGCTACGAAGGTGATTTTCCTGAAGTAGAACCAGAGCACTTGCACTTAATGGACGTTGCTCCAAACCAGATTGCATCTATAGCTGCATCATTGATTCCTTTCTTGGAGCATGATGATGCTAACCGTGCGTTAATGGGATCGAACATGCAGCGCCAGGCTGTTCCTTTATTACGTCCTGAAGCACCTATCGTAGGAACAGGATTAGAAGGACAGGTTGTGCGTGATTCACGTGTATTGATCAATGCCGAATACGATGGTATTGTTGAATATGTGGATGCTACCCAAATTCAGGTTCGCAGTATTCGTACCGATGATGACCGTTTGTTGAGCTTTGATGATGAAGTGAAAACTTACAGCCTGATTAAATTTCAGAAAACCAATCAAAGTACCTGTATTAACTTACGCCCTATTGTTAGAAAAGGTGAAAAAGTAAAAGCAGGTCAGGTATTATGCGAAGGTTATGCAACACAAAACGGTGAACTTGCTTTAGGTCGTAACTTAATGGTGGCATTCATGCCTTGGAAAGGTTACAACTTTGAAGATGCTATCGTTATTTCTGAGCGCGTGGCACGTGAAGATATTTTCACTTCTGTTCACGTTGACGAATATAACTTAGAGGTGCGTGACACCAAACGCGGTTTGGAGGAATTAACGGCAGATATTCCTAACGTAAGCGAGGAAGCAACCCGTGATTTGGATGAACATGGTTTGATACGCGTTGGTGCTGAAGTTAAAGAAGGAGATATTCTTATCGGGAAAATCACGCCTAAAGGTGAAACAGATCCTTCACCAGAAGAAAAACTTTTACGCGCAATCTTTGGTGACAAAGCCGGTGATGTAAAAGATGCCTCTTTAAAAGTTCCACCATCTGTTAAAGGTGTTGTAATTGATAAAAAGCTTTTTTCTCGTGCATTGAAAGATAAAAATTCAAAAATAGACGATAAAACAGTTTTAGCGAAATTTGATGATGAGCAAGCCAAAGAAATGGCATCATTAAAAGCTAAATTGATAGATAAGTTGTTTGTTCTTGTAAGTGGTAAAACATCGCAAGGTGTAATGGACATTTTTAAGGAGTTTGTAATTCCTAAAGGGTCTAAGTTTACACAAAAGATGTTGCAGGATTTGGATTACAACAACATTAATCCAAACAAATGGACTACTGATAAAGACCGCAACGACCAAATCAAGGAATTGCTCCACAACTATAATATCAAAATGAATGATATTTTGGGTGGATACAAACGCAAAAAGTTTGCAGTGCAGGTGGGTGATGAGCTTCCAGCAGGTATTATGCAATTGGCGAAGGTTTACATTGCTAAAAAACGTAAGCTTACTGTTGGTGATAAAATGGCAGGTCGTCACGGAAATAAAGGTATTGTTGCGAAGATTGTTCGTGAAGAAGAAATGCCTTTCCTTGAAGATGGAACTCCTGTAGATATAGTTCTTAATCCATTAGGCGTACCATCGCGTATGAATTTGGGTCAGATCTATGAAACAGTTCTTGCATGGGCCGGAAAAAAACTGGGTTTAAAATTTGCCACACCAATTTTTGACGGAGCAACCTTGGATGAGATCGAGGCTTATATTGACAAAGCGGGATTACCAAAGTTTGGTTCTACCTATTTATATGATGGTGGTACCGGAGAGAAATTTGACCAGCCTGCAACAGTAGGAATTATCTACATGTTGAAATTAGGTCACATGGTGGATGATAAAATGCATGCGCGTTCTATCGGACCCTATTCTCTTATCACGCAGCAACCTCTTGGCGGTAAGGCGCAGTTCGGAGGACAACGTTTTGGTGAGATGGAGGTTTGGGCACTGGAAGCATTTGGTGCAGCAAACATTCTGCAGGAGTTACTTACTGTTAAATCTGATGACGTGGTGGGTCGTGCTAAGGCATACGAAGCTATTGTTAAAGGTGAAAGTATGCCAACTCCGGGTATCCCCGAATCATTCAATGTATTGTTGCACGAGTTACGCGGATTGGGATTAAAGATTACTCTCGATTAAAGATAACAGTTATTAGAAAAGTGGGTTGTTCAGATTCAAACAAGGATCAACAACCCACTCCTTCAAAAAATCAATAACTCAATAATTTAAAAAAAGAATGGCAGCTAAACGAGAAATAAAAGTAAAAAGCAATTTTTCTAAAATCATCATCAGCCTTGCTTCTCCTGAAAACATTTTGGAGCAATCAAGCGGTGAGGTTTTAAAACCTGAAACCATTAACTACAGGACTTATAAGCCTGAGCGTGATGGTTTGTTCTGCGAGCGTATTTTCGGTCCGGTAAAAGACTGGGAATGTCATTGCGGAAAGTATAAACGTATCCGTTACAAAGGCATCGTTTGCGACCGCTGCGGTGTAGAAGTAACAGAGAAAAAAGTAAGACGTGAGCGCATGGGACACATTCAACTGGTGGTTCCTGTTGCACACATTTGGTATTTTAGATCCCTGCCTAACAAAATTGGTTATCTATTAGGGCTACCTACCAAGAAGCTGGATTTGATCATTTACTATGAGCGCTATGTGGTAATACAAGCCGGTATAAAGGCTCAGGATGGTGTTAACTATCTTGACTTTTTAACTGAGGAGGAATACCTCAATATGATTGATGCTCTTCCAAAAGAAAATCAACATCTGGATGATGCTGACCCCAACAAGTTTATTGCTAAAATGGGTGCTGAAGCATTGTATGATCTTTTATCAAGACTTAACCTGGATGAGTTGTCATACAAACTGCGTCATCAGGCTGGTAACGAAACTTCACAGCAACGCAAGAACGAAGCATTAAAACGTTTAAATGTTGTAGAAGCGTTCCGTAATGCCAATAACAACATTGAAAACCGTCCTGAGTGGATGATTGTGAAAGTAGTTCCAGTTATTCCACCGGAATTACGTCCACTTGTTCCATTAGATGGTGGCCGTTTTGCAACGTCTGATTTGAATGATCTTTACCGAAGGGTAATCATTCGTAACAATCGTTTGAAACGACTTATAGAAATTAAAGCTCCTGATGTAATTTTACGTAACGAAAAACGTATGTTGCAGGAAGCTGTTGATTCCTTGTTTGACAACTCACGTAAAGTGAATGCTGTTAAAACCGAATCAAATCGTGCATTAAAATCTCTTTCCGACTCCTTAAAAGGGAAGCAAGGCCGTTTCCGTCAAAACTTATTAGGAAAACGTGTTGACTACTCAGCGCGTTCCGTAATTGTTGTTGGTCCTGAAATGAAATTGCATGAGTGCGGATTGCCGAAAGATATGGCTGCTGAATTATTCAAGCCATTTATTATCCGTAAACTTATTGAAAGAGGTATTGTAAAAACTGTGAAGTCAGCCAAAAAAATAGTGGATCGCAAGGACGCTATTGTTTGGGATATTTTGGAAAACGTGTTGAAAGGACACCCTGTGTTACTCAATCGTGCTCCTACACTTCACAGATTAGGTATTCAATCTTTCCAGCCAAAACTTATTGAAGGAAAAGCTATACAGCTACATCCTTTAGTTTGTACAGCCTTCAACGCTGATTTTGACGGTGATCAAATGGCTGTTCATGTGCCGCTAGGACATGCTGCAATTTTGGAAGCTCAAATGTTGATGTTGGCATCACATAACATATTAAACCCTGCCAACGGAGCTCCGGTTACTGTACCTTCTCAAGACATGGTTCTTGGTTTATATTACATGACCAAGGGAAAGAAAAATACGGCTGAAGATAAAGTAAAAGGCGAAGGTTCTATTTTCTATTCACCTGAAGAGGTGACCATTGCCTTCAACGAAGGACGTGTTGATTTACATGCTTACATAAAAGTTAAAACGCATGTAAAAGAAAATGGAGAGATCGTAAGACGTGTTATCGAAACAACAGTAGGTCGTGTGCTTTTTAATGAAGTGGTTCCTCGCGAAGCAGGTTACATTAATGACGTATTGACGAAGAAGGCGTTGCGTGATATTATCAGTCAGGTATTAAAAACCTGTGGTATTGCACTTACAGCAAAATTCTTAGATGATATAAAAGATCTTGGATTTAAAATGGCATTTAAAGGAGGCTTGTCCTTTAACTTGAATGACGTATTAATTCCAACTGAAAAGGCAGGAATGGTTGCCAAAGCGCAGTCGGAAGTAGAGGAAGTCCGTAACAATTACAATATGGGTTTCATTACAAACAACGAGCGTTACAATCAGATTATTGATATTTGGACACGTACCAACACCCGAATTACAGAAACATTAATGAAACAGCTTATTGCCAATAAACAAGGCTTTAACGCGGTTTACATGATGCTTGATTCAGGTGCACGTGGTTCCAAGGAGCAAATTCGTCAATTAGGTGGTATGAGGGGATTAATGGCGAAACCACAGAAGTCCGGTGCTTCGGGTGGAGAAATTATCGAAAATCCTATTCTTTCTAACTTTAAAGAAGGATTATCCATTCTTGAGTATTTTATTTCTACCCACGGTGCACGTAAAGGTCTTGCCGATACGGCTTTGAAAACAGCCGATGCTGGTTACCTTACACGTAGGCTGGTGGATGTTGCGCAAGATGTAATTATTACGGATGTAGATTGTGGAACACTGCGTGGTCTTGCCGAAACTGCATTGAAAAATAACGAAGAGGTTGTTGAATCTCTTTATGACAGAATATTAGGACGTGTTTCTTGTCACGATATTTATCATCCTTTAACAGGAGAACTAATTATCCAGGCTGGTGATGAGTTTAAAGAAGAGGTTGCAAAAATAATTGAAGACTCTCCGCTTGAAACCATTGAAATACGTTCTGTACTCACCTGCGAATCTAAACAAGGGGTGTGTGGTAAATGTTATGGACGCAATTTAGCGAGCGGACGCATGGTTCAAAAAGGAGAAGCTGTTGGTGTAATTGCCGCACAGTCTATCGGTGAGCCTGGAACGCAGTTAACCTTACGTACCTTCCACGTGGGTGGTGTTGCATCAAAAGGTGCAACCGACTCTCGTCATGAAGCGAAATTTGGTGGTGTGATTGAGTTGGAAGAAATGCGTACCATTCCTTTTAAAGACGGCAGCAGTAAATACGAAGTGGTGGTAGGACGTTCCGGTGAATTTAGAATCATTGATCCAAATACTAAGGTTGTTCTTGCTACAAATAATATTCCTTACGGTTCGCACTTGTTTATTAAAAACGGACAAACGTTGAAAAAAGGAGACATCATTTGTCAATGGGATCCTTACAATGCAGTTATCATTTGCGAGGCTGATGGTAAAATTGGTTTCGAGCATTTAGAAGAAGGTATTACCTTCCGTGAGGTTTCTGATGACCAAACCGGTTATAAAGAGAAAGTGGTTATTGATAGCCGCGATAAGACTAAAAATCCGGTAATCAGAATTTTGAACGATAAAAAAGAAGTTGTAAAAGGGTATAACATCCCCGTAGGTGCACACATTGTGGTAACGGAGGGACAAAAAATACATTCAGGAGAAGTGTTGGTTAAGATTGCACGTAGCAGCGGAAAAACAGGTGACATTACAGGAGGTCTTCCTCGTGTTACCGAGTTGTTCGAAGCACGTAATCCTTCTAACCCTGCTATTGTTAGTGAGATTGATGGTGTTGTAGCTTATGGCGGCATCAAACGTGGCAATAGAGAAATTGTTATCACTTCGAAAGAAGGTGATGTGAAAAAATACTTGGTGCCATTATCCAAGCATATCCTTGTTCAGGACAATGACTTTGTACGTGCCGGAGCTCAACTTTCTGATGGTGCTATTAGCCCATCTGACATACTTGCCATCAAGGGGCCTTCTCAAGTACAGGAATATCTTGTAAATGAGGTGCAGGAAGTTTACCGTTTACAAGGTGTGAAAATTAACGATAAACACTTTGAGGTAATCGTTCGCCAAATGATGCGTAAGGTAGTTATAGATGATGCCGGAGATACACGCTTCTTAGAAAAAGAATCTGTTAACAAAACAGATTTTATGGAAG
>JAYTNW010000286.1:0-2577 GCA_043748115.1 Bacteroidota bacterium
GCAAATGGAACATGATTAAGGTAAACAAAAATTTAACGAGTGTATTAAATGCATCATTAGGGTTAGCACTTCCTTCCAAAACATTTTATAGCAACAGGAAAAACGAAATTCAAAATCCGTATTTTTCTTTATTTACTGCAGAAAATTCTTTTTACAGAAACTTCCGTTTTCCATTAGATACGTTGGCCGCATTGCGCACCACAGAATTTCCGGTGGTTACAATTGGCGATGTGCATGAACCTTTAAAAAAAAGCGCCACATTGTCTTTCCCGGTGTCATGGAACAAAACAGCGTTTAACGATAAACTGACTCTGGTAAAACTTCTGAGCAAGGACAGGACGGTTGCCATTAAGAGTAATTATAACTACGGGGCCGTTACAGGTCGCATTTCCGAATTCGGAAGATATACATTGGCTGTAGATACGATGCCTCCCGTATTATCAAAGGTAACCACGAAAACGGATACCATTTACAAATGCAGGATTATTACCATAGATGCACGCGATGACCTCTCTGGCATCAAGTATTACAACGCTACCCTCAATGGTTTGTGGATTTTAAGTGAGTATGATTATAAGAACGAGAGCATCATCTGCTACCTCAAAAACGATAACTTTTCCGGAAAGGCCAATTTAAAGGTAAATGTCACTGATGGCAAGGGCAATAAAGCAGTTTTGAACGCAGTTGTTAAGCTAAAGCATTAATTGTTTAAAAAATGCAGCCTTAGGCAATGATTGGTGTGCTTAAAACGTTATCTTTACACCATTACCGGATAGGCAAAAACAGTATCAAACAATTTCCGGTTTAACCAATTAAAGAGATTTTGAAACAAAAAACAAAGGGACAGGTTAAATTTATTCCAAAGGAAAAAACAGATTTTTTTCACGTCCTTAAAAACAGAGTTGATCAGTACTTTATCAACAACAACGTGACCAAACACGCCAATGCGCAAATGGTTATAAAGACTATAGTGTTGTTGTTGGGCTATCTTATTCCGTTTTCGGCTATTTGTAATTTAGCATTACCTTTTTGGGCTGCTATAATTTGCTGGATCGTGATGGGAATTGCACTGGCTGGTATTGGCATGAGTGTAATGCACGATGCCAATCATGGTGCCTATTCAGCTCACAAAAGTGTTAATGCATTGGTAGGCTCAACTTTAAATATGCTGGGAGGTTCTATTTTTAATTGGAAGTTACAGCATAATATTTTGCATCACACTTACACAAACATCACCCATATGGATGATGATATTGATGATAAGGTGGGAATGCGTTTTTCTCCTAACACCCCAGCAAAACCCATACACAAATACCAGTTTGTTTTTGCTTTTTTCTTCTATGGATTAATGACCATTTACTGGGCTGTTGCCAAAGATTTTATACAGTTTAACAAATATGTTAAAAACGGGGTAAATGCCAACACACGCTCGCAAAATGCAGTGGCTTTAACCAAAATAATTTTATTTAAGATTGCCTACTTTGCTGTGATGCTTGTAATGCCTATAGTTTATTTTGAAGTACCTTTTTACCAGGTATTGACAGGATTTATGTTAATGCATTTTTTAGCAGGTGTTGTTCTTACTACCGTGTTTCAATTGGCACACACGGTTGAAGGAACGTCTCATCCTTTAGCCAATGAGCAAGGTACAATTGAAAACAACTGGGCAATACACCAGTTGAACACCACTGTTAACTTTTGCAGAAAAAACAAGTGGATTTCTTGGTATGTTGGAGGATTGAATTTTCAGGTAGAGCATCATTTGTTTCCACGTATCTGTCATGTCCATTACCCGGCCATTGCACCAATTGTTAAGGCTACAGCAGAAGAATACGGTGTGCCTTACCTTGAGAATGAAACTTTTTATGTTGCGCTTCAATCTCACATTGCCACCTTACAGCGTTTTGGCAAAATGCCAGATATGAACGAAGCTTTGGCCTAATATTTTTATCCTTAATCAACTACCACACGCTCGACTTGCAAGCTAGGTGCATTTAGCCTTTTAAAAGGGTTAAAATTTTAATCAGGCCATCATTGCAGGTTTGCGTAAGCGCATTCATATCCTCCAACGTATAACAAATGGAGATTTTTATAAACGGCCTTTGCATTTGATTTATGGAGTGCGCTTCAGTGACCAGCTTTGCGGGTAAATAATTTTCGGTGCCGTAATGGTATTTCCAGGGAGTATTGTTAACGCAGATAAAAGTGTTTGCAAATTCCGATGATCGTTCAACCGCATCGTTTTTAAGCAAGTGTAAATAATCACCAGCCACATGTAAGGTTACACTAAAAAAACGCGACCACCAGAACAGATAACGAATGCTGAAAACATGATCGTGTTTAAACCATCCCGGGCAATCCATGTTAATCCATGGCAGGCCTTCCAGGTTTTCACCACGGCTTATTTTTCCTGATAAGATCACTTCAGATGGAATACTGGGCAAATGTTGGGTAAGCAATAGCTGCGAGCGTTCACGAACAATGGCCAATTCAATGTAAATTTTATCGGTTATGTTACGTTTATGCTTAAAGAAGTCATCCGTGAGAAGGAGTTGCTGTTCATAAGCTGAAAACATA
>JAYTNW010000287.1:0-5404 GCA_043748115.1 Bacteroidota bacterium
TTACACTTATTGCAGGAGCAATTCTTTTTACAGGAATTTCATCCGCTCAAACACAACGCATGGTTTTATTTGAAGAGTTTACAGGTGAAACCTGTGGACCTTGTGCGACTGTAAATCCGGGCCTCAATGCTATGTTGAATAACAATGAGGAAAAGGTAGTGTCCATTAAATATCAAAACAACATTCCAAGCGCAGGCCCACGTTTTTGGCCTTATGCACAAACGGACATTCAGGCAAGGATGAATTTTTACGGTAACAATTACTCACCCAATGGAATATTGGATGGCAATGTGTTTAACGACAATGCAGGTAGCCTTGATCCAACAATTGTGAACAACCGATATGGTGTGCCTTCTCCATTTACAGTGGCAGTATCGCATACCTTCTCCACCGGTAACGATACCATTTTCGCATCGGTTACCATAACTGCACAGCAAGCCTTCACAGGCACCAACTTAGTTGCACACATTGCGGTAACAGAGCGTGATATTTTTGGCTATACCTCACCTAATGGAGAGAACCATTACGAAGGGGTGTTGCGTAAACTGCTTCCCTCAGCAGCAGGCACTTCGTTGCAGGCTTCTTGGAACCAAGGCGACAATATCACGATTGATCTTCCATGGGCGATAGCTACTGCGTCATTGTCTTCACCGGTATATTCGCAATTGTCAGTAGTTGCTTTTGTGCAGGAAACAGGCACCAAAGAGGTGTTACAGGCGGGCTTTAGCCGAGCACAGGTTCCTATGGATCCTAAAGCAAAAAATCTTGCAGGGGTTAGCAACGTTATTTGTAACGGAAGCACCACTCCAACCATTAATATTTTTAATAATGGCATAACGCCCATTACTTCTTTGGATGTGCTTTACACTATTGACAATGGTGTCAATCAAACCTATAACTGGAGTGGTAGCTTACCTAGTTTCACAGCAAGCAGCATTGCTTTACCGGCAATAGCCACTCCTGCTGCGGGCACACATTACGTTTCTGCCTCTGTTAGCAACCCTAATGGTGGTGTTGTTGATAATAATTTGTTGAATAATGCAGTGAGGTCTTATTTCGGTATTCCTTCTGTTTCGGCAACGGGTAGTGTATTGCAGGATTTTACCCTGACAACTTTTCCTCCAGCCAATTGGTTGCGTGTTGACCAGGATGGTAACAGTGTGGGATGGACACGTGCCGCTGCCAGCACAGTAGGCTCTGGAAGTGCAAAAATTGATTACTACAACAGCCCTGCAGGAAACATTGATAATCTTTATTTATCAACGGTTGATATGACGGCTGCAACTGGAGCAGCATTAACTTTTGACGTGTCGCACAGACAATATAGTGCAGATTATATTGATGCATTGAATGTGGAAGTGTCAACTGATTGCGGTGTTACATGGAATAATGTTTGGGCTAAATCAGGTGCTCAGTTAGCCACAGTGGCGGGTTATACTACAGGTGCATTTACTCCTACTGCTGCGCAATGGAGAGCTGAGAATGTTAGTCTTTCTTCTTTTACAGGACAAGCCAATGTTATAGTAAGATTTAATGCAGTAAGTGCTTTCGGTAATAATGCATATATTGATAATGTGAACTTAACTGTAACTACAGGGATTAATAATCTTGATAACGATCGTTACATCGCTGTTACCAATGGTGATGCTGCTGGAATGTTCCATGTAAAAACTTCGTTTAGCAACCCTCAAACAATTAAAATTGTTGTTACAGATGTTTTGGGAAGACAGATGGATGTTGTATCAAAGGCAGGTGTAACCAATGATGATATTTCCATTGACCTAGCAAATGCTGCAAAAGGAACTTACCTGATAAACGTGATAACTGATTCAGGTTCGCTTTCTAAAAAGGTAATACGATAAGACAGAGATAATAGCTAAAGTTATTGAATACTCTAACAGCGAAAGCCCTTCAAGTGAAGGGCTTTCGCTGTTTTTGTTTTAAAGTTTTTAAAAGTAATTTATGCCATTATTAATTATCTCCGCCAATTCTTTTTTGCTCCTGCTCGCTTCCTGTGGATCGTTGGCGCAAGCCCTTCATTTGGTTGTTCCCAAATCTCCATGTGAAAGATGCCCTAAACTGTCTGCTTTCCCAGTTGCCGTTGGCGCGGCTTACAATGCCTGCGTATAGGTTGTAGCTATCCCACGGAGCAGTAAGAAAAATATCGGTGTATGATAATTTGAGCGTTGCTTTATCTTTAAAAAGTTTCTTTTGTAAACCGAGATCAAGTGATCCTTGCTCTTTGCTTTTATAGGTGCCACCCCAAATACCTCCGGTGTTAAACCATCCTGAAATTTCGAATGTAAAATTGTAAGGCAACTTAAAAGTATTTTGCGCATAAAGATTAAATGCTGTAACCGATGCATCCAAGGTTTTGTTGTTGCCAAAATCGGCATCGTATTTTGAGTTGTAAACACCTGCATTAAAATAAACACTATACCATTTTAAAGGCTGAAGTGAAGCACTTAAGTAAAGGCTTAAAACTTCCTCCGTGGCTAAATTTCTGGGTTGTAATATTCCTTTACCATTTGGTAGTGTGTCGGCAATCTGAGCAAAAAAATCATTGGTTTTGCTGTACCCTGCACTTGTGGTGATCACATATTTGTAAGTGTGCGACAGTTCAATTTTATTGGAGTACTGCGGGTTTAAGAAAGGATTTCCCAGCCTAAAACTCAGTTCATCCAATTTGTATTCAAACGGATTTAATTCTTGGTAGTTAGGCCTGTCAACACGGCTGCTGTACACTATGGCAAAAACGTTGTTCTTGTTCATGTTATAGGTAAGGCCTGCACTCGGAAAAAAATCCAAGTAACTTCTTTTTACATTGTCATTTGTTGAACCGGTTTGTGCTTTAAGATCGCCTTCACTGTTGGTGTTTTCTATTCTAAGTCCCGCTTGCATGTCAAATTGATTGAAGGTGCGCTGGTAGTTGCCATAAACGGCATTTACGTTTTCTGTGTAAACAAAGCGGTTGCTTCTGTCGTCATCAACTTTTTCTGTGTTGCCTTCAATATTATAAAACCCAAAATCATTGTCTGTTTGCACCAAACTTGCTTTATACCCGACCCCTAATTTTCCTTTGCCAATGTTTTGAGAGTAATCTGTTTTTAAACTGTAAATGTTGATGGTGGTATGTGTGATCGAACGGTAATAGGCCGATGAATAATTAGTGCCTCCATCAGGCGAGGTGTATTCATTGGGAAGGTAATTGTTGCGCTTGTTGTCGTAAAATCCGAAATCAAAATCAGTGGTAAGGTCGCGGCTTAGTGTGTCCTTGTAATGATGGTTAAGGTTGGCGTTAAAGTTATTGGTGAAATTGGTAAACGTTTGATCAGATTTTAAAATACTATCCAATACATAGCTGCTGAAATCACTGATGTAATTACGGTTAGTTTGTGTGCCTTTCGTATCAGAGTAATTGCCGTTAACCATTATGCCAATGCTATTTTTTTGATTAACGGTATAGTCCACTCCTGCTTTATAGTTGTGACTTAACCCCCAGCGTTTTGAAATGGAAGATTGGTTAAAAGTATAAGGTCTTTGTTCTCTGTATAAATAAAATTCGTTGGTTCGGTCGCCCCAGTTATTGCTGTAATTGCCAAATACATTCAATTTTTTTGAACGATTGTTTAGTGAAAGCGCTGTGTTGTACTTGGAGTATTTTCCAACTGCATACCCTAAAGTTACAGATCCATTAGTGCCAAAATTTTTGTTTTTCTTTAGCCGTATGTTTATGATTCCCGCAGTTCCTTCAGCATCGTATTTTGAAGATGGGTTAGAAATGAGTTCTATCGCTTCTACCTCTGTACTCTGAATGGATTTTAAATAGTCTGCCAATTCTGTTTCTGATAAATGGGCGGGTTTGCCATCAATTTCCACCATTACTCCACCTCGCCCTTTCAAAGAAATATTGTCATTGTTGTCAACCACAACACCGGGTGCTTTTTGCAACAGTTCATAAGCTGTGCTGCCAGTGGAGTTAATGCTGTTTTCTACATTAAAAACAGTTTTGTCGGCTTTTACTTCTATCAAAGGCTTAAACGCAGTAATGTTTGCTTGCTGTAAGTTGGTGGATGAAGCTGACATCCTGATTGGCGGCAATTGTTTGGGTGCTGTGGCATCAAATAAAAAGCTCTCACCCAGGTGGTTTACAAATCCTATAAAGCTTGTTTTAATATAGTAACTTCCTGCTTTTATATTTTCAAAGGAAAATGCACCATTGGCATCAGCTACATTTACTTTTACTGTGGATGAGTCCTTGCTGTTCCTCAACTCTGCCACAGCACCGGTTAAGGGTTCGTTTTTTTCATCGGTAACAGCGCCTGAAAGGTTAGCTGTTTGCGCAAATGAAGAAAAGGTGGCAAGGAAAAAAAGAAAATTTAGGTTAATTGCAGCGATCCATTTCATAACTTTAGTATTTGGCGCGAAAATAACAACCTAATCCATAGCGTTAGCTTAATTAAATGTTAATTGGAAAATAAAAGTGCCTCTAAAACGGCAGATCTTATTACATTTGTAATCCCATTAATTATGTACACCGAAGCTAAATATTGGTATTTGCGTAATCACAAACTTTTCTGGATGTTAAACAATAACCAGGTAAAGCAACTTTGTATTATAACAAGGTTTAAGGAGGCAAAAAAAGGGGAGGTGATTTATTTTTCTGAATCGGAAGAGCCTAAGATATATTTTCTAAAAAAGGGAAATATTAAAATAGCAGAAGTTGATGAAAACGGTAATGAGCAGTTTAAAGAGATCATTCAACAAGGGGATCTTTTTGGAGAGCTAAGTTTAGACAGCTCTGTGAGGAGCAATGAATTTGCCCGCGCATTAACCAATGAAGTAGCGATCTGTAGTTTTTTAATGAAAGATTTTGAACAGCTCATGGAGCAGTATCCTAACCTTGCTGTTTCATACACCAAGTTTGTGGGCTTTAAGTTTAAACGCCTGAAAAATAATTATGCCAATTTAATATCTAAGGATGCACGCACACGGCTTATTTACTTTTTGAAAGATTGGGCTGAACGTGAAGGAAAAGCAGAAGGCAACCGCATAACGTTAGAAAACTACCTCACCCAAAACGATATTGCTCAGATCATTTGCACCTCGAGGCAAACGGCCACGCAACTTTTAAATGAATTGGAAACAGGAGGGTTTTTAAGCTATAACCGAAAGGAAATAATTATCGAAAACATTTCTGCTTTGAAGTAAGCTTCGCTTTTTTTCTAAGCAATGTAAAGTAGCAGACATTTAGTTTTTTAAAGGTAAACTAATTTTGTTGCGTAAATCCGATAAAAGGTTTTCCCCATGCGTAAGTTCACTTTAGTTTTTTTCATAGTTAGTTTGTGTACATCCTGCATTGCATGGGCACAAGGGTGCAGCGATGCAGGCTTTTGTAGCTTAA
>JAYTNW010000288.1:0-4635 GCA_043748115.1 Bacteroidota bacterium
GCTGGAATTAACTAACGGCTACGGAACTGACGCAGTAATTATCACTGCAGGAACAGACTCTTTAGATCCCGTTGACCTGGCCGGAACCTTGTGCCGCAAAAAAGGAAAAGTAATTATTGTAGGTGCTGTTCCTACTGGCTTCAAGAGGCCTAACTATTTTAAAAAAGAACTGGATCTTCGCATGAGCTGTTCTTACGGTCCGGGAAGGTATGATTCTGAATACGAAGAGCTGGGAATAGATTATCCCTATGGATTTGTGCGATGGACAGAAAACCGCAACATGCAGGCATTTGTTCAACTGATTGGTGATGGAAAAATAAAACTTGAAAAACTTTTAACTCACACTTTTAATTTTTCGGAGGCGCCAAAAGCATATGACCTGATCATGAATAAAACAGAACCCTTTGTGGGAATGGTTTTAAAATATGACACCACAAAAAATTTAAAACAGACCGTACACCTTTCTGCAAAAACATTTACCACCTCAGAAGTAAATGTAGGGCTTATTGGCGCTGGTTCTTTTGGGCAAAATTTTTTGTTGCCTGCACTTAAAAACAGTGGAGCTAAGTTTGCCGGGGTAGTAACAGCGCGACCCAATAATGCAAGAAACATTGCCGACAAAAACAACTTTGCATTTGCATCAGGCAATGCCGATGATGTGTTTAACAGTGCAGATGTTAATACTGTATTTATCGCCACCAGGCACGATACGCATGCTCCCTATGTACTGTCTGCATTGAAGCATGGAAAAAACGTTTTTGTAGAGAAGCCACTGTGCATGAATGAAGATGAGTTGATGCAGATAAAGGAAGCCTATGAAAAAAACAAAGGGCATATCATGGTAGGCTTTAACAGGCGTTTTGCTCCTTTTATTCAGCAGATAAAAAAAACATTTACTGAAGGTGCACCACTGGCAATCAATTACCGCATCAATGCAGGTACCATCGCTGCCGATCACTGGGTGCATGATCCGCAATTGGGTGGTGGAAGAATTATTGGTGAGGCTTGTCATTTTATTGACCTTTGTATGTTCATTGCCAGGTCTGACATTAAAAACATTAGTGCTATAGCGATTAACGATGCTCAAAAACTTAACGATACGGTTGCCATCACCTTAGCATTTAAAAACGGTAGCGTGGCAAACATCAGTTACTTCAGTAATGGCAACAAACTCGTGAACAAGGAATACTTAGAGGTATTCGGTTCAGGCATTGTGGCAGTGGTTGATGATTTTAAGGAGCTGACCATTACCGGAAAATCAGAGAAAAAAATAACCGGGTCGCAGGACAAAGGTCACAATGCAGAGGTCAAAGCATTTGTGGAAGCAATTCAAAAAGGCGAGGCTACGCCAATTTCATTTAATGATCTTTACTTGAGTACACTTGCTACTTTTAAGGCATTACAAAGTATTGCCACCAACGGAGAACGAATTGAGCTATAAGAATGAGGTCAGTGAAACATATCGAACAGGCCACCTTACATCTTCAACAGTACATTGAAAACGAAAAGTACTGTGGCTATGATCCGTATGATGCGTTAAAGTCACCCCTTTTTAATCTGCCGTTTTTCAAAAGCAATAAAATTATTCGTTTCGGAGCACAACAGTTGGTTAAACGATCACCTGTTAACCTTAGGCCCCTCCTATTTGTGCCCAAAGGCTATAACCCTGTAACGTTGGGACTTTGCCTTCAAGCCTATGCTCAGCTAATACCTGTTTTTCCACAGCAAATTGATCTGTTAACAGAAAAAATAAACTTCCTTGTTGAGGAGTTGGACAAACTTGTACCCTCCGGTTTTCATGGCGCTTGCTGGGGTTATGATTTTGATTGGGAGGCACGGTATGCTAAAATCCCAGCCTATCAACCAACCATTGTTGCAACAGGATTTATCACCAATGCATTGTTTCTTGCATGGCAGCAAACTAAAAATCAGAAAGCGATAAGCCTTTGTCAAAGTGCATGTAACTTTATTTTAAAAGACATTCAACGCACTTTTGATGATCAGCAAAATTTTTGTTTTTCTTATTCTCCTTTCGACAAACAAGTTGTTTTTAACGCCAGCATGAAAGGGGTTCGTACGCTGGCACAGGTTTACTCTTACACCCATGATGAAACACTAAAAGCCGAAGCAAAAAAAGCCGTTGACTTTGTGATGAAGCACCAGCGTGAAGACGGGGCATGGATCTATTCAACCAGTGAAGTTGGTGGCTGGATAGACAATTACCACACTGGATATGTGATTGATTGTTTACACGAATATATCATGCATTGTAACGATCATAGTTTCAAATTAGCTCTGGAAAAAGGGTTGGATTTTTATACAACACATTTTTTTGAAAATAATACCATCCCTAAATTTTACGATAAGAAAATTTTTCCTGTAGATTGCACAGCTGCCGGTCAATCGCTTTTAACTTTATCACGCTTTGAAAAACTCGCTTTGGCTGAAAATGTTGCCGGTTACATGATTGAGAATATGCAGGACGACAAAGGTTTTTTTTATTTCCGTAAGTATGAAAAAAATACAGAAAAAATTTCTTTTATGCGATGGAGCAATGCCTGGATGTTTGCAGGGCTAACTGCTTTACTTAAGGCTGAGTTGGGGAATAATCATTAACTTCACGTTATCTTTCTTACTACGTTCCATTAAAATTTAATTTTTTATAGGATGAAAAAAGCTAAAGCACATTCGTATTTTATGGTCATTGTTTTAATCGGCTGCTTCCATTCATGCAGCAATTACTCACATTCGAAAAAAGAAAAATCTACTACCCCTCAGGTTTTACAAGATCATGCATCAGAGATAAAAAGTTCACGGTACAGTAACGACCTTGTTGAAGAATTGTACGCAGAAATAAGAAATATAAATCCGAACCTTATTAAACTTGAAAAAGATATTGATGCGCACCAAGAAAACAGCAATGATTTTAACAACACATTTACAGAGTATAATTCTAAATCAGAAAGTTATTATAACCAAGCCAACTACAAAAGCAAAGCTATAAAAGACAGCACTTTAAAGCATCACCTTCTTGGCTTAATTGACGAAAGCAAGGTTCTTTACACAAATAAAGTATCGAAGTTAAATAACCTGATTAAAAGCCTTGAGCAAAGCAAAGGCGACCTCAGTGACCGCCAATTGGCACTAAAAATAATTTTGACCATACCAGCTTTAGAATCATTTCAAGAAAACGAATTGCCGGATAAAGTACAATTTGCAAAACTTTTAAATGAGCTTAAAAGCCTCATTGCCCGTGCTGACAGTTTAGGTTCAATTAAAAATTAATCTGGTTAAAAATGTGTTTTATCCATTAAAAGGAAAATGCTATTGGTTTTAATTTTTTGATTTAGCATCAAAACATAATACCTACTGCATAAGCAAGGCAAACCCAATAGGAAAAGAGCTGCATAACAGCGTTTAGCCAATTACATTTTACAACCTATTGAAGTTCTTCCTTCAGCTTTTTCTCCAGATCGTCAGTAGAAAGATTGGGATACAAAACACCACTTTTTGTCATGGCAATAGCCCCGTTTTCTTCTGACACTACAAGTGCAATAGCATCTGTTTGTTCGGTAACACCCAACGCAGCGCGGTGACGCATTCCGTAATGTGCCGGCACATCCATGCTTTCTGTAACTGGTAACACACAGCGTGCTGCCTTAATCTTATTATCTGCAATAATTACTGCGCCATCGTGCAGCGGGCTGTTCTTAAAAAAAATACTTTCCAGCAACCTTTTAGATACATCGGCCTCCATAAGGTCACCGGTGCCTTCAAACATATTAAGATCTGTTTTCCTGGCAATAACAATGAGGGCTCCCGTTTTTGCTTTTGACATGGAGGAGCAGGCTTTAACAATAGGTGTTACATTAATTTCCGTTTGTTGATTTTCTTGCCATTTACCTGAAAAAAACTGCTTGACAAAATTTCCTTTGTTGAAAATAGAATTGGTGCCTAAAAAAATAAGAAACCGCCTGAGCTCCTGTTGAAAAACAATGATAAGAGCCAATACTCCCACACCAATAAACTGCCCCAGCAATGCCCCGAGCAACTGCATATCAAGCACTTTGACAAATAACCACCATAGAAAATAAACAGTAATTATGCCAACCAAAATATTCATCGCCACCCCACCTTTTAGCAATCGGTAAAGTTTATACAATACCCATGCTACAATCAGGATGTCAATCACGTCCAGTAATCTTACGCTTAAAAATCCTATGTGAAAGAGCTCCATTATTTTTTATATATCACAAAGTAAAAATAAATACTTTAAGATAAATAAGCACAAACATGAAAATTACTGACGTAGAATTGTGAGTAAGCAACTTTGAGTAATCAACCTTTGTGCGAGGCTACACCTTAATAGCGATGAAGTGATTGCACAAGAAAACCTTCAATTAGTGGCAATTATGTAAGCTGTTAAAAACCCGTTGAAATGGTTGTTAAGCACAGAGAATAAAAGAATCCGTTTTTGAAAAAGTAAACCACAATAATCCTCATCATACAAAAATTGGAGGCGCACCCGAGAATCACAAGTTACATGCATCAATGATTAAATTCTCTCAATTTAATTGCTGTAATCGCCTGTTTGGTTTCTCTTGAAAAATCACCCCTCATCATCCAATCGTAATA
>JAYTNW010000289.1:0-2192 GCA_043748115.1 Bacteroidota bacterium
TCATTTTATTCATTCTCACTCTATTTCGCAAGAAATGAATGCCGGAGTGTATGAAGAGGAGGCGATACCGTTGCTTGACCGCCTATTTACACAGCATGATGCTGTGGTGTTAGCGGGTGGCACCGGTTTGTATATTAACGCAGTGCTAAACGGTATTGATGATTTGCCTAGAGGAGATACCCAATGGCGACAAGAACAGCAAGCTACCCTCGAAGAAAAAGGCCTGGAATATTTTGCTCACATGCTTAAAGTAGTAGATCCGTTAGCCTATCAAAACACCGACATTAAAAATCCCAGACGTGTGCTGCGGGCTTTAGAAGTTTTTGAGATGACAGGCAAAACCTTTTCATCGCTGATAAAAAAAACGGATTTGATTAGAAATTTTAAACCCCATGTGATTGGTTTAGTGAAGCCGCGAGAACAATTATATTCCGATATTAATTCTAGAGTAGATGAAATGATTGCAAATGGTTTAGAAAGCGAAGTGCGTTCCCTTTTGCCTTTTCGTGGACATAATGCTTTGAGGACAGTTGGTTACAAAGAATTTTTCGAATATTTTGATGGTAAAACAGATCTGCCAACAACTATACAAGCCATCAAACAAAATACACGCCATTACGCCAAGCGACAATTAACCTGGTTTAGAGGCATGCCTGATGTAAATTGGCTGGCTCCAGAAACAGCATTAAAAAGTGCCCAAAAATTTGTTGAAGCCGACAACTAATTAGCTCATCGAGACGCTGCCTTTTCTAATTGAATAAAAAAGAAGAAACTATAAAGGCTTATAGTATTTGAGGGCTTGAGGCATAAAAGCATTAAGATCCTTAACCCGTTTTGCATCACTAGGATGTGTGCTTAACAATTCTGGCGGTTTGTTTCCGCCTTGTGCAGCCATTCTTTTCCAAAAATCAGGAGCAGTACGTGGATTGTAACCTGCCATGGCCATAAAAATCAACCCTAATTTATCGGCCTCTGTTTCCTGTAAACGTGAATAAGGAAGTAACACTCCTATATTGGCACCTACCCCATAGGCCGTATTAAATAATTGTCGCGTTTCAGCAGGCTTGTTGGCCATGGCTAACCCTAGGTCTAATGCAACACCTCCTGCTTGGGCTAACATACCTTGACTCATACGTTCGTTACCATGGCGTGCTATGGCATGCGCAATCTCATGACCCATCACCAATGCCAGGCTGGGTTCATCCTTTGTTACTGCTAGTAATCCTGAATAGACTACTACCTTGCCCCCAGGCATGCACCATGCATTCACCTCTTTGCTTTCCACAAGGTTAAACTCCCATTTATAATCCTTAATGCGGTCGTACATTTTGTTGTCACGCATGTATTTCACAACTGAACTTTTAATTTTTTCACCAACACTTTTTACCAGTTGAGTGTTTGGGTTGGTAGCGTTAGCCGGAGGATTTTCTTTAAGAAATTCGCTGTAACTGGTAAGACCCATGGCAACCATTTGCGATTCGGGAAGTAAATTGAGTTGCTTACGATCGGTAAGTGGAACCTTGCTACATGCAGCCAGCAACACAGTTAAAGTGGTTGCACGAGCCAAAAAAGTTAAATTTTTCATCTTTAAAAATTAAAGTTGTTGAATTAAAAAACAAATAATGATGCCAAAAATTATGCGAGATACATTATCGCCACAAAGTACATAAAAAAATCATTCCACCTCAGCAGTCAAACCTCTTTGCACAAGAGCGCGGCACATGGGTTTAAGCTTGGTAATTGGTCCGTCTTTAACCTGGCATCTACCATTGTTGTGTACAATAATTGAACATTGCTCTGCCTGTTCACGTTCATGATTACATACTTCAATGAGTGATTGAATCACAAAATCAAAAGTATTGACATCATCGTTATACAAAACAAGGTGATTGTCGTTTTTAACAGATTTACGCTGAGCAATTTTTTCAGTTGCTTCTTTCTGACTCATGGTTTTACAAATATACCATGCAATATTAAAGGCTATTTTGAAAAAGAGAAGCAAACCATGGGTAAACTTTTTAACAGTAGTGTAAAATTTTACTGTTCAGCTTCACCTTCATGAATTTTAAACATCGTTATCCAGTTGCGTTCTACCTTATTGCGTGATTGTAAAAAGCCAGAACTGCGCCTTATTGTTGCCACAGTTGTCTCATTATTTGAGTCGGCACCGTTGTTCATGGCTAGCAAATTAT
>JAYTNW010000290.1:0-9031 GCA_043748115.1 Bacteroidota bacterium
TCTCTTTCTCATTTCGTGGAAACGATCACGTGCGCGAAGCTATTCATGCCGCATTTCTTTACCACGGAATAAAAAACGGAATGGATATGGGAATTGTAATTCCATCGCAGCTTATTGTGTATGATGAGATAGAAAAAGAATTGTTAGAGTTGGTGGAAGTTGTTTTGTTGGATAGAAGAGACGATGCAACAGAACGATTAATTAATCATGCAGAAAAAGTAAAAGGTGCAGGAAAAGAAAAAGATGTGAAGGACGAAGAGTGGCGTAGAGGAACGGTGGAAGATCGTATTTCACATTCATTGGTAAAGGGAATTACAGATTACATAGACACAGATATTGAAGAAGCCAGGCAGAAATATGAAAAGCCTTTACACATTATTGAAGGCCCTCTAATGGTGGGAATGAATGTGGTGGGCGACCTCTTTGGTGCAGGAAAAATGTTTTTACCGCAGGTAGTAAAAAGTGCACGTGTAATGAAAAAGGCCGTGGCTTATCTCGAACCTTACCTGGAAAAGGAAAAAGTGGCGGGAAGTAAAAACGGTAAGGTGCTATTGGCTACCGTTAAAGGAGATGTACATGATATTGGAAAAAACATTGTAGGTGTTGTGATGGCATGCAACGGCTACGATATTGTTGATATGGGTGTGATGGTTTCTGCAGATAAGATATTGGCCAAAGCCAGAGAGGAAAAAGTGGATGTGATTGGCTTGAGCGGACTGATAACCCCATCATTAGATGAAATGGTTCATGTGGCCAAAGAAATGACTCGCGAAGGGTTTAACATTCCATTGTTAATTGGTGGTGCAACAACAAGCAAGGTTCACACAGCCGTTAAAATTGAACCACACTATGCTTATTCTGTTGTGCATGTTAATGATGCATCCCGCAGTGTACCTGTGGTAAGCAATCTTTTGTCAAAAGATCTTAGAGAGAATTACATTAAAGAAGTGCGTGCCGAAAACGAACGCACGCGGGGCTATCACAAGGCAGATAGGGCTCAGGCAAAATACCTGTCTTTGGCCGCTGCGCAGAAAAATAAATTTCAACTCAATGGAGCAGTTGTTCCTAAACCCAACTTTCTCGGAATTAAAGTATTCGAAGATTTTGATCTGAAGGAAGTGGTTGATTTTATTGATTGGACTCCGTTTTTTATCAGTTGGGAAATGAAGGGTAGTTATCCTAAAATTTTAAAGGATCCTGTGCGCGGTACTGAAGCACAAAAATTATTTGATGATGCACAAGCTATGTTAAATCGCATCATCAATCAAAAATGGTTAACAGCAAAAGCAGTGATTGGAATTTTTCCGGCACATTCCAGAGGAGATGACATTGAGGTTTATGATGAGGCTACAGAAAGTATGAAGGCTACATTTTTCTCTCTTCGTCAACAAAGTCAAAAACCCGGTGATATCAAAAACATTGCACTTGCTGATTTTCTCAAATCTTCTGATGATTACATTGGGACATTTGCGTTAAGCACAGGTTTCGGCATCGAAAAATGGATTGAGAAATTTGAAAAAGACCACGATGATTATTCGTCTATTATGTTAAAAGCATTGGCCGACCGATTAGCAGAAGCCTTTGCTGAAGTGATGCACAAGAAAGTGCGTACAGAATTTTGGGGCTATGCAACAGAGGAAAAATTGTCTAACGAAGAAATCATCAAGGAAAAGTATCAAGGCATTCGCCCTGCACCAGGATACCCGGCACAACCCGACCACACAGAAAAAATTACTTTGTGGAAATTATTGGAGGTAGAAAAAAATACCGGAATAAAACTTACTGAAAGTTTGGCCATGTATCCAACAGCAGCGGTAAGCGGTTTGTACTTTGCTCATCCCGATTCGCATTACTTTTCAGTGGGTAAACTAGAAAAAGACCAAGTGGAAGATTACGCGAAACGTAAAGGGATGAAAGTGCAAGAAGCAGAGAGATGGCTGGGTAGTATGTTGGCTTATTGATTTTTATGAAGTGGGCAATTTGTTTTACAGTAGTAGCAGCAATTTTTTTCCTGTTACGCATTTCGCACAATTCGTAAATTAGTCCTCGCAAAATATTCCAATGCAAACACTCATTAAAAATGCCTGTCTCGTTAATGAAGGAGCTCAGGTTTATTCAGACCTTTTAATCAAAGACGGCATAATAGAAAAGATAGCACCTGAAATTTCTGTTAAGCAAAAGGTTGATGAAATAAATGCAGAAGGACTCAAACTGCTGCCCGGTGCAATAGATGACCAAGTGCATTTCAGGGAGCCGGGGCTTACTCACAAAGGGAATATTTTTTCGGAGTCGAAGGCTGCTGTTGCTGGTGGCATTACCTCTTTTATGGAAATGCCAAATACAATTCCCAACGCGTTAACGCAGCAGTTACTAAGAGATAAATATGAAATAGGGGCTAAAAATTCCTGGGCCAACTATTCGTTTTACATGGGCGTTTCTAATGACAATCTTAACGAGGTTTTGCAAACGGATAAAGGCAATGTTTGCGGAATAAAAATATTCATGGGGTCATCAACTGGAAACATGTTGGTTGATAACCACGTTGTTCTTGAAAAAATATTTGCGCAATCTCCTATGCTCGTTGCTGTGCATTGTGAGGATGAGAGTACCGTTAAAAATAATCTTGAGTCGTATAAGCAAATGTTTGGCGATCAGCTTACAATAAATCATCATCCTAAGATAAGAAGCGAGGAGGCATGTTATTTATCGAGCTCCTTTGCTGTTGGCCTGGCAAAAACACACAATACTCGATTGCATGTACTGCATATTTCTACTGCCAAAGAGGTGAACCTTTTTTCCAATGAGCAAGAGTTGAACAATAAACGAATTACGGCTGAAGCTTGCATTCATCATTTATGGTTTGATGAAAGCGATTACGCATCAAAGGGAAATTTTATTAAATGGAATCCTGCCATTAAATCTGTGGCCGATAAAGAGGCTATCCTTAAGGCTTTATTGGATAATAGAATTGATGTAATAGCAACCGATCATGCCCCTCACACAAAAGATGAGAAAGATCAGGGCTATTTACTTGCTCCATCTGGAGGACCATTGGTACAACATGCATTACCCGCCATGCTGGAAATGGTTCGACAAGGAAAAATCACGCTAGAGAAAGTGGTGGAAAAAATGAGTCACGCACCGGCACAGTGTTTTAAAATAAAATGGAGAGGTTTTATCAGAGAAGGTTATTTTGCTGATTTGGTTTTGGTGGATATGAACTCGCCATGGAAGGTAAGTTCGTCCAATATTTTATATAAATGTGGATGGTCGCCATTTGAAGGAACAACGTTTTCTTCACAGATTAAGCATACTTTTGTGAGCGGAAATCATGTTTATAATAATGGAGAATTTGAATACCGTGGTAATGGAATGCGTTTACTTTTTGAAAAGGATTAATACCATCGAATGAAAAAATATTTCTTTTTTTTTATCGCAGTATTATTCTTAAATGCCTGTTCCGGTGATAAGAAAATGTTTTCAATACCTGACGGTATTATGTCACCTGACTCAATGGTGCAATTGATTGCAGACCTTCATTTGGTTGATGCAAAAATTGCAGAAGGAGGCCTTAATGATTCAGCAACAAAAGCCATTGCCCCATCATATTATAGCTTTGTTTTGAAAAAGCATAAACTAGATACTGCAATGTTTAATAAGAACTTTCGCTTTTATCTTGGGCACCCAGCCTATTTTAATGAGATGTATGCACGAGCGCTGGACGAGTTAAGCAAAAGACAAGCAGAAAATCAATAAGGGTTATTTAGCGTATTCAAAAACGCCATGCGATGATTTTACGGTCAACTTTTTTTCGTCAGAAGGCTCTACCCTCCCAACAATTTGAGCCGCAACGTTAAAACTTTTAGAAATATCTATGATGTGTTCAGCTAATTTTTGATCGCAATAAATTTCCATGCGGTGCCCCATGTTAAACACTTTGTACATTTCTTTCCATTCGGTATGGGATGAGTTTTGTATTATCCTAAAAAGAGAGGGTGTGGGAAAGAGGTTGTCTTTTATTATATGTAATTTGTCTATGAAATGTAGTACCTTGGTTTGTCCTCCTCCGCTGCAGTGCACAATACCGCAAATGTCGTGTCGGTATTGTTCAAATATTTTTTTCATTACAGGGGCATAGGTGCGCGTAGGGGATAGCACAGCTTTAGCCACCGGCATTTTAAAGGTTGTAGGTTCATCATCTATTAAAAGGCTATCGGTTAAATGATATTTGCCGGAATACGTCACTTCTGAAGGAATTCCTTGGTCGAAAGTTTCAGGATATTTTTCCGCAACTGTTTTGTTGAACACATCATGTCGCGCTGAGGTAAGGCCGTTGCTTCCTATACCTGCATTGTATTCCTTTTCATAGCTTGCTTGGCCAAAGGAGGCAAGCCCTACAATAACATTTCCGGCTTTTATATTTGAGTTATCAATCACATCACTCCGCTTCATACGGCAGGTTACGGTGCTGTCCACAATTATTGTTCTCACCAAGTCCCCTACATCTGCTGTTTCGCCTCCTGTTGAAAATATAGAAACTCCATAACTGCGTAAATCCTCCAGCAGTTGCTCGGTTCCTTCAATTATGGCAGCTATAACTTCTCCTGGAATTACATTTTTATTTCTACCAATAGTCGAGCTTAGTAAAATATTGTTGGTTGCACCTACACACAGCAGGTCATCAAGGTTCATAATCAAAGCGTCCTGGGCAATTCCTTTCCAAACAGAGAGGTCTCCCGTTTCTTTCCAGTAAGCATACGCAAGGGATGATTTTGTGCCCGCACCGTCAGCATGCATCACCAAACAATAGTCGTCATCACCTGAAAGGGAATCGGCAACTATTTTACAAAATGCTTTAGGGTAAAGTCCTTTGTCGCTTTTTTTTATCGCAGCATGAACATCTTCTTTGTCTGCAGAAACACCCCGTAAATTATACTTGCTATTAGTAGTCATTGAGTGGATTTGTAAACATACAAAACTAAAAAAGCACTCCGTTTAATCAACCGGAGTGCTTTTAATTATTGTTTTCTGATTAGAATTATTTCTTTTTCGGAATGTAATCAGTGCTTAGTACAGTAAACTCTGTTCTACGGTTATACTGGTGAGCTTTCTCTTTATCAGCTTCATTTAAGCCATTGATAAATTGTTCAGTTAACTTGTCACCACGTTTAAACGGAGCATACTGCTCATCATTCTCAACTTCTTTTGGATCTTTTTCACCACGTCCTTCAGAGCTTAAGCGAGCCTTGTCAACACCTTTGCTGATTAAATAATCATAAGCGGATTTAGCACGTTTCTTAGAAAGGCTTAAGTTGTAGTTGTCATCAGCACGGAAATCGGTGTGTGAGGTTAATTTAATAGTGATGGTTGGATTATCTTCTAAAACTTTAATCAAACCATCCATAGCGCTTTTAGATTCAGCACGCAAATTGTATTTGTCAAGATCATAGAATATCTCAGGCAATGCAATTGGCTTGGATGTAGATTTTAATGGGAAATCGAAGTTGGTTTCAAAATCTTTAGACTCATCAAGACCAATTGTCGATACTTCTTTGAATTGTGTTAAATAACCGGTAAATGATGCAGATACTTTATAATCAACACCTGGCTTTAATTCATAACGGTAAGTTCCGTTATCTTGTGTTTTAACAGAAAGTTGAGTACCGTCACTGCCGAACAATTCAACTGTAGCTCCTGCAATAGGATCTTTAGTGTCTGTATCAAACACACGGCCGTAAACAGCAAAGATTGCTGGTGGAACAACAAAGGTATAAATATCGTCCATGCCCTGTCCGCCTTCACGGTTTGAAGTTAGGTAACCAGTGGTGGTTGAGTTAAACAAAACACCAAAATCGTCACCGGCAGAATTCATTGGCGATTTTAAATTGGTAACAGTACCCCAAGAGCCGTTTTCGTTGGTGGCTGTGAATATATCAAGGCCACCCATTCCTGCATGTCCGTTAGACGAGAAGTAAAGTTTTCCATTTTCAGCAATGTAAGGAAACACCTCATCACCGGTTGTATTTAGTGCATTAATGTTTACGGGAGTTCCCCATGTGGTTCCATCATTTTTAACCATCCAAATATCTTTTCCTCCCAAACCACCGGGCATGTCAGAAGCAAAATACATAGTAGTTCCGTCAGCAGTTAATGAAGGGTGCCCACATGTGTATGCTTCGCTATTGAAGGGAAGTAATTCGGCCTCGCTCCATTTTGCGCCATCATAAATGGTTTTGTAAATTTTACACTGGCCGTCTTTTCCTTTTTCATCACTTTCTTGGCAACGGGTAAAGTACATCACGTTTCCTTTGGCATCAAAGGTTACTGCACCTTCAGAGGCCTTGCTATTTATCACATCGCTAATTGGGGTTGGGATGCTCCATTTACTGTTGTTGTCCATGCTGGACTTAAAAACATCATAAAATTTTTCGCCATACCAAGAGTCATTAGAGTTACCGGAAGCTTCTGCTCTTGAGGAGGTAAAGTATAGGGTGTTTTTCTCTAAACTGGACGATGCTGTTGCAAAGTCATAATACTTAGTATTAAGTGCAGCCAGATTTTCTACCTTATAACGGGTAGGCTTGTCTTTCCACTGTTGGGCTGTTTCAGATGAAGTTGCTCCATCCTGACCTTTTGGGTCGGTGGGTTCCAATGCTTTGTAAGCATTGTATTGGGCAATAGCCTCATCGTAACGGCTGTTGCCTTTTAACGCATCGGCATATTTAAGCACAGCCATTGGGTTGTTGCTGTTGTCTTTGGCCGATTTTTCATACCAATTCAAAGCTTCCTTTTGGTTGCTCATTTTTTGGTAGCATTCCCCTAACTTGTAAGCAATTTCAGCTTTTACTACGTTGGTTTTCTGTCGTGCATAGGCCTTTTTGTAAAGGTCTGCAGCATTGGCATACCTGCCAGCGTTAAAAATCTTGTCAGCTTTTTCAGTTTTACTTTTTTTTGTTTTCGCTGCTTCTACGTTTGTCATGGTAAAGAGGCAGGCAATGCTCAACAGCACTAATGTTAGTCGCTTCATAAATAAATTTGGTGATAAGTAAGTTAGGTTTATCATGGCAAAGAAAAAAATAATTTTCATCAAATCAAAACCAACTGAAACATAAATATGCTCACTTATGTCATGAAAAAAGGCGATACTTGGTGCATCGCCTTTTTTCGTTGTCAGATAACTATTATATCTTATCTTGAAATAATCAATTTGTTGGTGTTAACAGCTTTATCGTTTATCCGTAAAGTGTAGAAATAACAACCATTTGGTAACTGAGCGCCATTTTCATTTACTCCCTTCCAGCTTATATCCATGCGGCCGGAAACAGATTTTTGGTCAACCAATGTTGCCACTTTTTTCCCTAAAACATTAAATATCTCTAAGCTTACAACGCTTTTACCTGAAATGTTTAGGCTGAATAAGGTACTGGCTTTAAGCGGGTTTGGGAAATTTGAAATAGCAGGAACAGAACCACTTATATCAGCTAAGCCAACATTGCAGGTAGGTACCACACTGCCGTAAGCTATGGTAGGATTGGATGAAACAGGGCTTGTCATTGGATTATTGATTAAGATGGAATTACCGTTACATTGAGCGGTATAAATAGTGGTTGACCCGTTTCTGAAACTGATATCAAAGCTATAAATGGTTGCATTAGTGGGAATGGTGCTGCCGTTTCCGTCTCTGAAAATTTGGTATGGGTTAAAACAGATTTCCCAAAAACCGGGACTCGTTTGCGTTAATGAATATAAACCGGGATTAGAAAAAGCAGCATCAGCAAAGTGAGTAGGTGGGTTTCCAGGGGCAGTAATGTTGGCTCCAGCATATAAATAAATGGCTGAAGCCCCATTCAATGGGCTTGGGCAGGTAGTTGTATTGTAGGTAAGCCTAAAAATTTGTGCCTGTGTGTTAATGGCCAAAAGCGTAAAAGCAAAAAGTAGTAGTTTTCTCATAAAATTTATTTGAGTGCAAATATAGGTTTTGAAGCAATATCGGTCAAGTGCGCCCCATGTAAAGCGTGTTAAACAAGCAAATGATAGCTCGTTTTTTTATACTTTCGGCAGCTAAATTTTTTTATTACCAATATGTTACGTACTCACACCTGCGGGGAGCTCAATATTTCTTTCATAGGCCAACAAACCACCTTGTGCGGGTGGGTGCACAAATCACGTGATTTGGGTGGGATGACCTTTGTAGATTTGCGTGACCGCTACGGTATAACGCAATTGGTTTTTAATATGGAAACACAGATTGCGCTTTGCGAAGAGGCGCGGCAGCTGGGGCGCGAATATGTGGTGCAAGTAACGGGTTTGGTTGCAGAACGTAGCAACAAAAATCCCAAAATTGCGACTGGCGATATTGAACTTATTGTGTCTGAGCTCAAGATTTTAAACAAAGCAAATACACCACCATTTACCCTTGACGATCAAACGGACGGTGGCGATGAGCTGAGAATGAAATACCGGTATCTTGATTTGAGGCGTGCCGCTGTTCGAGCTAATTTAGAGCTGAGGC
The DNA here is from genome assembly GCA_043748115.1 of Bacteroidota bacterium. GTDB lineage: Bacteria > Bacteroidota > Bacteroidia > AKYH767-A > OLB10 > OLB10. The sequence goes on from JAYTNW010000290.1 coordinate 8,513, forward strand.
ATGAAATGGCATCTGTGATCAGAAACTACCTTGGATCGCAACATTTTTTAGAGGTAGAAACACCGGTGTTAATTAAATCAACACCCGAAGGGGCTCGTGATTTTGTGGTGCCCTCGCGCATGAACAACGGACAGTTTTATGCTTTGCCGCAATCCCCTCAAACCTTTAAGCAGTTGCTTATGGTAGCGGGTTTCGACAGGTATTACCAGGTGGTAAAATGTTTTAGGGATGAAGATCTGCGGGCCGACCGTCAGCCCGAATTCACACAGATTGATTGTGAAATGAGCTTTATTGAGCAGGAAGATATTCTTGCAACGTTCGAAGCCATGGTGATCCATCTTTTTAAGGAAGTTAAAAAGGTAACAATCGGCACCTTGCCTAGAATGACTTTTGCCGATGCGGCACGATTTTATGGAAACGACAAGCCTGACACTCGCTTTGAAATGAAGTTAATCGAGTTGAAAAGCGATGATACAACTGCCTTGTTTGAAAGTGGAAAGTTTAAAATTTTTGATGATG
>JAYTNW010000291.1:0-4509 GCA_043748115.1 Bacteroidota bacterium
ATAAAACAGAAAACAACATTGGCTTCTTGGACGATTGGATTATAAAATTAGACAGCAATGGAACTGTAAAATGGGACAATACCATAGGAGGTCCAGACAACGATGTCGCCATTGACATTAAACAAACCAATAATGGTGGATTTGTTATTTCAGGATGGTCTTCATCAAACATCTCCAACGATAAATCCGAAAACACGTGTAACAATTCAAGTGATTATTGGATTATTAAACTTTATTCGGATTCTACAACTTCAACAACAGACTTGGAGGTGGAGAATTATACTATAAGTGCTTTCCCCAACCCTTCTAAAGATGAAATTACCATTACCGGCTACACTTTACAAAACAACCAACCTGCCGTGCTAAAAATTTATGATGTAATGGGAAACGATGTTTACCATTCAGGTGTAACAACTTTAAACATTAAACTTAAAACTTTAAACTTCGCTTCCGGAGTTTACTTCATGCAACTGCAAACAGGTGCAAAGGTCAGCCGTGTAAAATTTATTAAACAGTAACTTAATCAAAACATGAAAAAATTAATATTCCTTTTACATTTTACATTTATCATTTTTCATTCTACATTTTCTTTCGGGCAGGATACTTTGTTTATCGAAAACTTTGATAGCGCAAGCGTATCCTTTACCCTTAACACTACCGACATAAACAGCGAGCCGGCCGGTTATAATTACTGGGTAAATAATAATGCCTACACCGGTGGTAGCGGTAGCATTGTTTGTTTGGGGTTTCCGTTTACGTTTACTATTCCCACAACTGCATCGCAGCCATCGGGTGTTAACAGTGCCTATATGCACACCGTAAGCACTGCAGCTGTTGCAAGTAGTGTAAGCAACTGTTGTTTTTTATCGGCAGATGGCTTATGCAACATTGCCGAAAATTATTTTACCAAAATGACCAACGATATAAATACACAGGCTTATGATTCAGTAAACTTTTTCTTCTTGTGGCTCTGCGATGGAGGCAACAATAGTTATGGCGAAGTTTACTACAGCACCGATGGTGGATTAAACTGGACACAGACCACTGCACCGCAGAAATATAATAGTCAGGCAACATGGGTTCAAAAAAATATTTCCTTACCGGCTTTTGCGCATCAAAGCACATTGCGTTTTGGTTTCAGGTTTGTAAATCAGGTAGCCACCACAGCCAACGACCCGGGCTTTGGCATTGATGATATAAGGATTACCGCCAATACATTTACAGGCATTGCTCCCCTATCTTGGATAGAGGGGTTGGGTGTAAAGTGTTTTCCTAATCCTGCTAAGGATGAAACTACAATTACCGGCTACACTTTACAAAACAACCAACCTGCCCAGTTAAAAATTTATGATGTAATGGGTAATGAGGTTTACAAATCAAGTGTAACAACTTTAAACATTAAACTTAAAACTTTAAACTTCTCTTCCGGTGTTTACTTCATGCAACTGCAAACAGGTGCAAGCATAAGCCAGGCTAAGTTTGTGAAACAATAAAAGTTGTAAATAGCTGCAAAGGCGCAAAGATGTATTACAACCTCTGCGCCTGCGCGTATCTGCAACCTATATTTTTATATAGCGCTTTGTCCCAGCAATAAAACCGGGTTCTCTAAATAGCCTTTAACCGTTTGCAAAAATTTTGCTCCCGTTACTCCATCAACCACGCGATGATCGCAGCTTAAGGTAACTTTCATTACATGTCCGGGAACTACCTGTCCGTTTTTAACTACCGGCACTTCTTTAATTGCCCCAACTGCAAGAATACATGCATCTGGAGGATTAATGATAGCTGTAAATTCTTCTATATCAAACATCCCTAAATTAGAGATGGTAAAAGTATTTCCTTCCCAATCGGCAGGTTGCAATTTTTTATCTTTTGCCTTTTGTGCATACGACTTTACTTCGGCATTGATCTGGCTTAATGTTTTACTGTCAGCAAAACGCACTACGGGAACCAGCAATCCTTCTTCAACAGCAACCGCCACGCCAATGTTAATGTGAGTGTTTGTACGAATAAAATCGTCCATCCATGCTGAATTAACTTTTGGGTGTTGACGCAGTGCCGCAGCACAAGCTTTTATTACAAAATCATTAAAGGAAACTTTTACGCCTAAAGCAGCATTGATGCTTTCGCGGGCATCCATGCAACGGCTCATTTCTATGTCTAATGTCAGATAAAAATGCGGAGCAGTAAACATGCTCTCACTTAACCTGCGTGCAATGGTCTTACGCATTTGCGACACAGGAGTGTCTTCAAAAGTTTCGGTGGTAACTGCACCGGGCATCATAGCGCCTGACGATACAAAACTTCCAGGCTTAAACCATTCCACATCCCTCTTCACCACACGCCCGTTGTCGCCTGTGCCTTTTACTTTGGTTAAATCAATTCCTTTTTCTCCGGCCATGCTTTTAGCCAATGGAGAAGCTTTAATCCTGCCATCAGCACCAGAAACAGATTCTGCTTTTGCAGCTGGCACTGTATTTACTACCTGTTGTGCTTCTGCTTTTGCAGCCACAGGCTCATGCTTAGCGGCAGGCTTTTCTTCTTTTTTAGCAACCAACTCAGCAGGTTTAGGCGCAGTAGCTTTAGCCGCTTCGGCATCCAGCAATGCTTTATAGTCTTCACCTGCATTACCAAGAATGGCCAAAACACCATCCACGGGAACCGATTTTCCTTCAGCCACGCCTATATACAGCAAGGTTCCGCTTTGGTAAGACTCGAATTCCATGGTTGCTTTATCAGTTTCAATTTCGGCAACTAACTCGCCTGACTTAACCGCATCGCCCACCTTTTTATGCCACTTGGCTACCACACCTTCTGTCATGGTATCACTCATCTTGGGCATTCTTACTATTTCAGCCATTTTATTATTTACGAATTACGATTTTAAACATAGGTTTTGAAGACTTGACCCCGATTGCGACCCAATCAACAATTTATTTTGAAGAATAGAACAGCAGCATTAATCTTCAATGATGTAAGGATAATCCTCCTGAGCATACACATCCTTAAACAACTCTGACGGATCTGGATATGGAGATTCTTCAGCAAATTTCACTGAGTCCTCAACAGCATCATTGATCTTTTTATTGATCGCTTCTATTTCGGCTTCTGTAGCTAATTTCTTATCCTTTATTGTTTTTAAAACTTTCTCGATAGGATCCTGTGCTTTATAACTTTCCACCTCTTCCTTGGTTCGGTATTTTGCCGGGTCACTCATTGAATGTCCTTTGTAACGATAGGTATTCATTTCGAGCAAATAAGGACCTTTGCCAGCGCGAATATGATTCACCGCTTTTTCCATTGCCGCATGTACTTCCTCAACGGTCATTGCATCAACCGGTTCAGAAGGCATGTTATAGGCCTTACCTAAATGATAAAGTTCTGTTACGTTACTTGTTCTCTCAACGGATGTTCCCATAGCGTAATTGTTGTTCTCGATAACAAAAACAACGGGAAGTAACCACGTCATTGCCATATTAAGCGCTTCATGAAAAGCTCCCTGCCTAACAGCACCATCCCCCATGTAACATGCAGTTACATTTTTAGTTCCTTTATATTTTTCTGCAAAAGCAATGCCTGCGCCTAGTGGAATTTGCCCACCTACAATGCCATGCCCTCCAAAAAAATTATTTTCTGAATCAAACAAGTGCATACTTCCGCCCTTGCCTTTGCTGCATCCTGTAGCTTTTGCAAAAAGTTCGGCCATCACTGCTCTTGGAGTGGTTCCTTTACCAAGTGCATGTGCATGTTCACGATAGGCGGTAATCATATTATCGTCCTTTCCCAATACGCTCATTGCACCGGCAACAATAGCTTCTTGTCCAATGTACAAATGACAAAAGCCTTTTATCTTTTGCATGCCATAAAGTTGCCCTGCCCGTTCTTCAAACCTTCGCATAAGCAACATGTCTTCATACCATTTTAAATAGAGTGCCTTATCTGTCTTTTGCTTTGCCATATGAGTGATTTGATTGCAAAAATAAAAAAGTACGCCAATGTTCAGCATTTTAAGCCGACCAGAAAATCATTTCACCTAAAAAAAACAAGTTTCTATTTTACAGAAAGATTATCGGAGTTGAACATAAAAGGCAAGAGAGATTTTACATTTTCAAGTACAATCACTTTTCCTCCTTCAGTTTGCATAATCAGCTTTATGTCTGAATGGTAACGGTGTTCATACTCTGCCATTACTTGACGGCAGTCCCCACATGGGCTTACGGCAAGCGGCTCGGTATTTTCTCCCACATAAGCTGCAATAGCAATAGCTTTGATTTTTACATTAGGGTTGTGAGCCCCTGATGCAAAAACAGCAACACGCTCAGCACAAAGCCCAGAGGGATAAGCCGCATTTTCCTGATTGCTACCCTGCACAATATTGCCATTTTCAAGCAACAAAGCAGCACCCACATGATAATTTGAATAAGGAGCATAGGCTGTTTTAGTGGCCTTGCGAGCTTCCATCATTAGGTTTTGATATTCAGCAGGGAGTTCGTTTACGGAGTCGTAAAG
>JAYTNW010000292.1:0-9172 GCA_043748115.1 Bacteroidota bacterium
GTAAAAACTATTTGCCTCATCAGCGGTAAAAGAAGGTCAAAAAACATTACAGAGTTTCGCGGAGAGAAAATGAATTACCCGAACAAGAAGCCGCGATTAAAATTCCTGCTATCCGGATTTCTATTGCGTGGGGCCTGTATCCACTGCAGATTCTAAAGTTGTTTGCAATGAAGCGGTCAGTGATGAAAGAAAGTTGTAGCCCGTAGCCGTTTCAATATCATTAACCGTTACGCGATATTGTCCCCAAGTGTTGGAAGTGCCTACATTGGAATTGTTGGGCATAATAACTGCGATAACTCGTGTTGAGGTGGTAATGCGTGAAAGATCATTGCTTCCTGACGGCAACACTACTATAACCTTCCAACAATAGGCTGGTATGTTTACATTGCCATTGGCCAAAGTGTAAGTAGTTCCTGCTGAGTCCACACCTCCAGATCCATAACCTCCTGCAACAATATAAAGTTCGTACTGATTGTTTTCAATAAGCGATGTGCAATAGTTTTCAAGCCCATTCCAACAATGCTGGTTTAAGTTAGGCACCTGTGGAAGTATGTTACTCATTAAAAAAGTAGTCGTGTTGTCTGTCGTGGTCGAGTCGCGGTCGTCAGAGGGGCAAAGGTGGCCACGGTCATAACCGGTACCTGTGTAATCATAACTTGCCGTGCGATAAAAAGATGTGGGTAGAGAATAGTCGGTATTAAAACAATTGCAGCGCGGCTCCGATCCCTTCCAGCCTTTGCTGGAATGCCAGCTAACCCAGTTAGGCCCTCCTTTGGGGCTGTTGTAGCTCAACGTAAATTGTGGTTTCACAACTAAGTAATTGGTATTCATCAACACATTTACTTCCGCGTTACTGGGGTTACCCATTAATAAATTATCTTCCCTTAAACTATCTGGTAAAACAGGTGGCGGTGGTGGCTCTACCGGTTCTTTTATGGTATCGTTATTACTGGGTGGAGGATTTTCATCCGTGCTTTTTTTGCAACTATTTGCCAAAGCAAAAATTACTGAAAGTGCAATGAGGATATTCTTCATTTTCATATTGTAAAAGTAGTAAAAATAACGGTGTGGCCAATGTGAATTCCGTCAATGGCCAGGTTGCTTGGTGTTACCAAACGGGCATAGGTCACAATTTAATACAAACGTTTTTCTCTTCGGTAAAAAACTTCAATGCCTCAAACCCGCCTTCGCGCCCAACTCCGCTTTGTTTTACACCACCAAAGGGCGTGCGAAGATCGCGAAGTAGCCAACAGTTTACCCACACAATTCCACTATGAAGAGTGGCTGCCATGCGATGCGCTTTTGCCAGGTGTGTTGTCCACACCGTTGCTGCCAAACCGTATTTTGTGCTGTTGGCCATCATCAACACTTCCTCTTCAGTGTCAAACGGCATAAGGGTAACCACAGGTCCAAAAATTTCCTCTTGGTTGGTGCGGCAATCATAAGCAAGACCTTCAATAACGGTAGGCTCTATAAAAAACCCACCTGAACAGCGGCCTTCCGGCTTAACGGCCTTGCCGCCTGTTAAAATTTTTCCGCCTTCCTGCTTAGCCAGTTCTATGTAAGAAATAATTTTTTCGAAATGAGGTTTAGAGACTATGGCTCCTAAAAAATTTTTATCGTCTTTCGGGTCGCCAGTTTTTAAATTTTTAACTTTCTCAAGAAATGTTATCTTAAATTTTTCATAGATGGGACGTTCCACAAAAATGCGTGAGCCGCATAAACATATTTCACCCTGGTTGCTGAATGATGATTTAACGGTGGTTGAAACAGCGTGATCAAAATCACAGTCAGCAAAAATGATGTTGGGATTTTTTCCTCCCAGCTCCAGTGATAGCTTTTTAAACATAGGAGCCGCAACGCGCGATATTTCTGCACCGGTAGCTGTGCCGCCCGTGAAACTGATCACCGGAATTTTGGGGTGAGCCGTAATAGCAGATCCCACCTTGGGGCCTGTACCATGAACAATATTAAGCACTCCGGCAGGCAGCCCCGCTTCCATGCAAATTTCACTTAACAAGAAGGCCGTTAGCGGAGTTATTTCGCTTGGTTTTGCCACCACACAATTTCCCGAGGCTAAGGCGGGTGCAATTTTCCAAGTGAACAAATAAAGGGGTAAATTCCATGGAGAAATGCAGCCGGCCACACCAATTGGTTGCCTTAAGGTGTAGTTAATAGCACTGTTTTCCATTGCGTAAGACTCATTTGCCAAATGCAAGGCAGCGGTAGCATAAAAATGGAAATTGGCTGATGCACGAGGTATGTCCACTTGTTTTGCCAGCCACACCGGTTTACCATTGTCCAAGCTTTCCGCCTCAGCAAATTTTTGAATGTCACGGTCAATGTAAGAGGCTATCTTCAATAAAATATCAGATCGTTTTTTAACAGCCATGTTACCCCAATCGGCAGCAGCTGCATGTGCGGCATCTACGGCCTGCAGAACATCGCGTTCATCACTATCGGCAATGTGTGCATACACGTTTCCGGTAGCAGGATCAACATTGTCAAACCAAGATCGGCTTGCGGGTTCAGCCCATTTGCCATTAATATAATTTAAAATATTCATGCTTCAAAGATAACACGAAGCATTAAAACGTTTCAATAGAATAAGCACAATTAAATTCATTGTGCCCGCTCAACTTGATGATGCCTTCTTTATTTTCCAGCATGCCGGAGGTGTTAACACCATCAGCAATGCCATGCCATGGTTCAATGCAAACAAAATTGGCATTTTTTGCCGCCCATATTCCCAAAAAAGGATATCCATCCATCTTAAAATGCAGCCCATGCTCTGTTTTTTTGCAGCGGATGGAGATTATGGTTGATTGCATATTTTTAAAAACAAGTGCATCATCTTTAAAAAGAGAATGGCTTAACGGCAACTGATCTCGGTTGGTAAAATAAGGAGTGCTTTCGGCAATAAGTCCGGCACAAAGCAACCAGCGATCGGCATTTTCGGGATGGTTAAATTGCAGATAGTAATCGCTGTAAAACTCCTCTTTTAAAAGCGGAATTTTAAAGGCCGGATGTGCGCCAATGGAAAACAGAAGTTCATCAGAAACCGGATTGATCACTTTGTAGTTGATAGCCAACAAATGTTGATGGAGCGTATAACTTACCTCCAACTGAAAAGCAAATGGGTAGTGAAGCATGGTTTGAGCATCGCTCTCCAGAATAAATGTTAGGCTTTGCGAAGTGTTACTTTTTAGACGGAAGTTTTTTGTCCGTGCAAAACCATGCCTTTCCATGGTAAACATTTTTGCTTTGTACTCATATTGATCATTTTTTAATTGCCCTACAATGGGAAACAGCAAAGGTGCATGCTTAGCCCATTCATCACCGGCAGGCCATACATATTCAAGAGCCGTTTGTTTGTTAAATAAGCTGCACAATTCGGCACCCTTATGCTTAACTTTTATTTTTAAAAAATCATTTTCAAGAAATACATCGTCCATAACTGAGTGATTATGCTGCTAAACAATGAAAAAAAACACAATCAGCTAAAATTAAGGCAACAAATACCTGTTTTTTAAGAAAAACACTTTTTTTTAGAACTATTTTGAATAGTTTTAACGTATAAAAAGCAATTGCGCTATTCATGTTTAAAAACCGGCTTCTTATTTTTTGCTTTATATTGGCTACAATGGCAGCTAAGGCGCAGCATTGTCAAATAAAAGGTGATGTTCTGGAAAGGAGTACCGTTACCAAACTCGACTCAGTTAAAATTGAGATTTACGAAGGTAACATGATGTATAAAATTATCTACACTGACTCTTCGGGGCAATACGACACCCGAATGTTTCAAGTGGTAAGCCCAGTTAGTTTTCGAATAACAAGACCGGGGTATGAAAAAAAGCAACTTCGCTTTGGCAAACTCAAAGGAAACAATGTCATTTTTATGGACATTGAATTAAGAAAAATAACGAATGAGGAGTTAAAGAAACGAGAAACCAAATTGACTAAAAATGGCGCTGACTCCAAAAACAGAAAAAAGCGCTATGCCCGTGTAAAACGAAGAACAGCGCTTCCTTTCTAATTAGCTTTTATAGGTGTGAACCTCTCCTTTAACTGAGGTGTCTAAAAAATCAAAATCTCTTCTTGTTTTTCCGTAAGCATATCGTTTAAAATACTGCATGAGGCAAAGTGCCACAATGCTGCTTATGGCAATACCTTCAGCAGCAATAATTACCGGTGCGGCAAAATAGCCCAAGGTCATAGCACCCGGATAAATTGTTTGAAGCGTGGAGGTAAAAAAATTATTGAATAAAGAATAAACATAAATAAAGCCGCCAAAAATCACAAAGGAAACAATGCCGGTAAGTAATGCCACTGCAAATCCATTGAGATAATAAATTTTACCTTCTCCTTTTTTACGAAGCTCCTGAAGAGCAGCAGCACCAACAATGGCATATAGAAAATAATTAAAAAACCTTAGTTCGGTTACCTCTGCATAGCCCGACATTTTCATCAACCCGAAAAAAACCATGTAAACAATGGCTGCTATGAAAGAGAATTTTATGATCGTTTTGTTTATTTCAGCATTTGAAATGCTATGTTGGCTTTTGCGTATCATGATACTAAATGTTAGCGTTATATGTAAACACGTGTAAGAAATGTGCCACAAGGCTGTGGGAAATTCTTTACTCGGATATTCCAAAATTTGAAGGATTTGTTAATAGTTGATCGAATTTTCTTTGTGGTGATTAAAACTTGCCTACCTTTAGCTTCCCGACCTGTATATGATGTCTTACCACACGGTAATCTTACTTTTCATGAATGCAACAGCCATTATTTGGGGTGCATTTCTTTCCTTTATTGTTGCTTTTTCGTTTGTGGTTTTTGTGATATACCGACAAAAAAGAGAGTCGTTTTTTCGGCAAAAGGAGGCTGAGCTGGGCAGGCAGGTGGCCGAGGTTGAAATGAAGGCTTTGCGTTCACAAATGAATCCCCATTTTATTTTTAATGCCCTCAGCTCGGTTTATCGTTTTATGGAAAAAAATGATTTACACAATGCCGGACAATATCTCTTAAAAGTATCGTCACTTATGCGAAGGGTGCTCGAAAACTCATTGCATAAGGAAGTGCCGCTGGAAGATGATATGGACGCTTTAAAAATCTATATTGAAATTGAGCAGATGAGGTTGCAGCATTCTTTTGAATTTAGAATTAATATTGCATCCGATATAGATCCGGAAAACACGTATGTGCCTCCGCTGATTATTCAACCTTTTATTGAAAATGCCATCTGGCACGGATTAAAAAACAGAAAAACGGGGGGCTTATTAAATATTGAGGTATTTAAGAAGGATGACATGTTAAACTATATCATTGACGATAACGGAGATTTAGAAACAGAACATGAAAGTGCAGGAGTATTGGGCGATGGCAAGAAAAAATCGGTTGGCATGAGCATAACCCGCGAAAGGCTGGACGTGCTTAACAAAACTAAAAATGCCCAGGCGGCCTTTACCATTTTGGATAAAACCCTTGAAGATGGAAGCTATGGCGGTAAGAAAATCAATCTGAAATTGCCGTTGGAAGAAATGTGAATTTATGGTTACAGCACTTATAGTTGACGATGAACAACACCAGCAGGAGTTGCTGACAGGTATGCTTGAAAAGCATTTTCCGCAGATAGATGTAAAGCACATCTGCTCGTCTGTGGATGAAGGCATTCAGAAAATAGAAGAATATAGACCGGAGCTGGTTTTTTTAGATGTAATGCTGCCACCAAAAACAGGTTTTGATTTACTATCGAATTTCAAGAAAATTGATTTTGACATTATTTTTACCACTTCGCATGAACAGTTTGCTTTACAGGCCATAAAACTTTCTGCCATTGATTATTTACTTAAACCATATGGCCTTGATGATTTGCGTGCTGCCTTAGAAAAATTTGAAATTCGTAAGGAGCAAAAACAATCCGGACAGCATATTCAAGCTTTGCTTCATAACCTCAATGCCGGATCGTCAGAAAATATTAAGATTGCATTGCCTACCATGGCTGGTTTTGTATTTGTTCCAGTTTCGGAAATTATTAGATGCGAGGCTGATAATGTTTACACCACCGTACATTTTACCAATCGTTCCAGCCTTGTGGTATCAAAGTCTATTAAAGAATGTGAAAATATTTTATGCGCCTATAATTTTTTCCGACCTCATTCCTCACATCTTATTAATATGCGTTTTATCAAAGAATATATTAAAGGCGATAGAGGCCTTATTAAAATGAGTGATGGAAGCTCAGTGGAACTGGCAAGAATGCGGAGAGATGATTTTATGAAGCTGCTTAATAAAATATAAACTGTAAGCCTCTGCCATAAGGGCCGACTAAGTTTAGGCATCAGCCAAATTCAAGGTCAAACCGACCATCCTCAAGGTCAAACCGACCATCCTCAAGGTTTAACTTGTTTTAGCGTTAACACCGCCATACTTTTACCGCCATACACCGCACTTTTATTTTTCTAATAGAAGTGTAGGTTTTCGTCAAATAATCACTCTAAAACTAAATTATATGTCACCTGAAATCCCAACCAATCTCTGCTACACTGCAGGGCATCAACACCACATCAAACTTGCATGTGCCGTTGACCTAATTTCTAATTTCATCTCTCAAAAAACAGACTTTGCTCAAACTGTTGGCTTAGGAGGTGTACTTCATTCTAATGAGCTGGAACTGGTAAATATTTCTTCTGCAAATCCCCCCGTTGTAGGTTCAGGTATGAAAATATTTATGTGCCTTGACAAATCGCCTTCTCCTTCCACCGTTTTTGTGGCCACACGATACGCCACCTATGACCGTACCAATCCCGGTGATTATCTGCTGGCAAATAGCGACCGTGTGCTTCTTTCATCAGGCACTTTTACTTACACAAGAGAATTATTTTCTGTTGACGAAGTATTGGTTTTTATTAACCAAGAGAACCACATGATAGCACCATCTAATGCCTTACGCCCTTTTTCGGACGCGCGCGATTTTATAGATAATTTCAGGGCAGAATTTACGGCAGACAATCTACATCCCTACGGTGTAATTACGGAAGGTGAAGAGGCAGACTTGCTGGGGCAGCCAGCTCCTGACTCCAATCCTATTGTTGGCATACGCTGGTTTTTGGGGTATGATAATTCTGAATCGCATCAAAACCGGATTAGAATGATTTTCTTTGCAGTATTACAAGATGGGCGCTCCTTGCTGCATGTCACTAATTCATTGGATGATGCAGTAATAATTGAGAAAACATGGCCTGATTTTGTATAAAATCAATGGATGGAAAACTAATTATCAACTACATCACCACCTTTTTAATTCTGCTACCCATTTCGTGGGGATTTAAAAAGTTAAGACCGGCTTCTTTTGCAGAGAGGTCGGTCTTGTTTTTTCTCATCATTGGTTTTGTTGTTGATGTAACAGGTATGTTTTATAAAATATTAAGAACTGACCTTGTTATATGGTATGCCGGCTTCGAATCGGTATTTTTTTTAGTCTTCTTACGTCATTATTTTAAAGATCATAGTGTAAGATTGGTGTTAACCATCTTGTCTGTAGCGTTTGGGTTATTGTGGTATATATCTTTTTTTGTTTTCACAAATGAGGCCTCTGCGTTTGCCTACAGCCGCCAATTTTTTGATATGCTCTATACCTTATTGGCGTCCTGTTTTTCAGGATTTTTATTGCTGAAAATGATTGAAGAAGCAGATGTATTTCTTAAACCGGTATTTTGGATGGTGATGGCAATTTTTGTGTATTGTTTTTGTTCGTTTTTTATTTCTGCTTTTATCCGCGATGAGATCGTTGAAAAAATCTGGTACGTACATAATTTAATCAGCATTGTTGCATTAGTAATTTTTACCAAGGCATTTAGTCTTGTGAAATCGTCCTGATAGTGCCATTAATGGCCTTTTCAAAAAAAGAGCTACACCAAATTCAAGCCCAAACCGACCAAATTCAAGGTCAAACCGACCAAAATCAAAGTCTATGTTGCAAAACTGGGAGGCATGAACTTACCTTTAACCTCACAATAAACGCTTTACCCACAATTACAAACCCTTTACCAATGCTCTTCGCTAACACCCTTTAACCCAAATCAAGTCCCTCTACCTAATTACAAAAAACACAACCGAAGGAGGTAGCCGAAAATCCTAACAAAGAGTAGGCATTCTTTTAAACCCAAATCACAATGAAAATTTTAGTACCCAGCGTTTTGCTGATGGCATTGCTATCACAACACAGCTTTGCGCAAAAAGCAAAACCAAAACCTCACGCACAAGTTTCTGCTTGTGGAAAATGCACTGTCCCTGATGCCTATTCAGAAAAAGATTCAGAAAAAGAAATTGCTGCTACGGATCTAAGCGTAGAACAGTTAGAAGTAAAAGACGAAGGTACTTTTGTGAGCGCCTCCATCACCATCCTTAACAGGTTTGACGACACCGCTCATGAAGTAGAGTTGATTGTAACCCTTCCTGTAAACGTAAAGGATATTTCGGCTTCTGTTGGAAGTCATGACATTTCATTTAAACGTTGTGGTGCCCGTTATAAATTTTGCATCGGCACGCTTGATAAAAATAAGCCGTTAACCATAACAATAAAAACATCAAAATGCCTTGCTGCAAATTATGCAGGCTGGGAAAGCTTTGGTGCCTTTGTAAGCGCTTCCACACCCGATCCTTGCCCCATCAATAATTACAAAGGCTGGGCCAACACCAACACGGCCAATTCTAATCTTTGTAAAGAATATATACCCAACATTATTAAAACTGGCTTTTGACTTTCCTTTAATGACGCACCTGTGTTCATTAAATCAATAACCTAAAGGAGTTAGCCGAAAATCCTTTCAAAGAGTAGGCAATCAAAATTTCATTAAAAAATGGCAACAACTAAATTTAGTGTAGTGCTTGACATGCCTTTTACTGCAAAGCAAAAAAATGCGCTTAACAAGGACATTCAATCACTGGTAAAAAAACACGTAGCCGCCCTTGATAACGGTGGTTTTGTACTCGGAAGCAAGCGAATTCCCAAGGAATGGTTAGGCATTTGGCTTAAAAGATTTGCAAATATCGAAAGGGTTAAGTCAAGTAAGACTTTTGTTAATACTAATTTTTAACCATATGAAAGATCAACATAAAACATGCCCCAGTGCCGTTTGCGAACCTGGAGCCAAGGTTATAGGTGTAG
>JAYTNW010000293.1:0-2244 GCA_043748115.1 Bacteroidota bacterium
ATGTCGAGTAAATAAAAACGCCTCCGGGTTTTAAAGCATTCCACAACTCATGCACAATTCGTTTTTGCCGCGCGCTGCAAAGGTTTACCTGCTCATCGCTCCAATGATTAATGGCATTTTCATCCTTTCTAAAAAGTCCTTCACCGGAGCAGGGAGCGTCACAAACGATTACATCAAAAAAATGGGTGAGTTGCCCCAGTTCTTTAGCATCATTGTTGGAGATAACTACATTATTATTACCCCACTTTACCATATTTTCTATTAACGGAGCCTGTCTTGTTTTAATGGTTTCATTGCAAACCAATAAACTTTCAGGATGCAGCAATGATGCAAGATGTGTGCTTTTACCTCCGGGGGCAGCACAAGCATCTAAAACCTTTATGGGAAGTGCATTTAACCCCAGTTGTACGATGGCCTGCTCTAAAAACATACTGCAGGCTTCCTGTACATAATAGCCACCGGCATGCAACAGCGGATCTAAAGTAAACACCGGACGTTGCTCTAAATAAAAACCGGTTTTGCACCAAGGTACTTGTTCCGTGTTTTCAAAATTATTCACCTGCTTCCGTAGGTTTATTCGCACCGAAGTAGGTGTCTGTTCATGCATGGACTTTAGAAATCTTTCTTTGTCCTGAATTACATGTTCTATGTGTCTTAAAAAACTTTCCGGTAGAGGTAACATCAGTTGTGAAATAATTCGGGAGGTAAATGTAGCAAGAGTACTTAAACCAGCTAATCGCCTTCATTATCAAAAACATGTAAGGCGCCTCTGTTGGCAAATCCCTTATTTACAGGCCTTTACATAGCAAATTGCTACTACCTTTCAATTACTATCTTTGCCCCTCATTTTTAATTAAGAAATGGATAGGAATTCAATCATAGGCATTGTGCTCATCTGCATTGTGCTTTTTGTATTTAGCTGGTTTAATCAACCCACCAAAGAACAAGTAGAAGCACAAAAGCACTACAATGATTCTATTGCTCTTATTGAGCAAAAAAAGGAGGCAGTATATCAGCAAAACAAAGCGCAACAATCAGCCATTACTGCCACAGCAGTTACAGCAGACTCATTGGTAAATGACTCATCAAAGCAAAGCAACTTGCTGATGCAGTATGGAACGTTTGCATCAGCAGCAAGTGGTGACGACAAGAATGTAGTTCTTGAAAGCGACCTTCTTAAAATGACCATCTCCAGTAAGGGAGGGAAAATTAAAGAGCTGCAGTTAAAAAAATATAAAACATCGGATGGTCGTCCACTAATCATCAATGATGGTGACAGCTCCGTTTTCAGCCTCAACTTTTTCGCTGATAACAAAACCATCTCAACAGGCGATCTTTATTTTCAATTGCCGGCAGCAGATGTTAAAGTTTCGGGTAACGAAACAAAATCGCTGTCAGTAAAACTACCGGCAGGCGAGGGAAAATACCTTGAGTATGTTTACACGCTTCAAGGAAATGATTATCGTGTGGGTTTTACCATGAACATGATCAACCTAAACACTGTTATAGCAGCCAATGCAGGTTATCTTGAGCTGGACTGGCAGCAGAAGTTATTAAAGCTTGAACATAGCCAAACCAATGAGAGCAACGCATCTACAGTTTATTACCGCTATTCAGATGGAGAAGTAGATAATTTGAGTGAAACCAATGATGCCGCGGAAGACCTGAAAACAAAAGTTAACTGGATAGGATTTAAACAGCAGTACTTCTCACAGGTTATCATCTCTGATAAAGGTTTTGAAAGTCCTTCAAAAATTTCGTCAACAGCACTTATTGGTAATGACAATGTTAAGTTGATGAAAACCAATCTTACCATTCCTTACAGCCATCAAAATGCAGAGACGGTGACTATGAGTTTTTATTTTGGCCCCAACCATTACCAAACCTTAAAAAAATATGACATAGGCCTAGAGCAATTAGTTCCGCTAGGATGGGGCATTTTCGGATGGGTTAACAAGTATATGGTTATTCCTGTGTTCAACATCCTCAACGGATTTAACCTCAACTATGGTATCATTATTTTAATTTTAACGCTGCTCATTAAAATCGTGTTGTTGCCACTTACATACAAGTCGTATTTAAGCACGGCTAAAATGAAAGTACTGCAACCTGAAATGGCTGAACTGCAAGGTAAGTTTAAAGAGGAGCCCATGAAGTTGCAACAGGAAATGATGGGCCTTTATAAGAAAGCAGGTGTTAACCCACTTGGAGGTTGTTTCCCTATGTTATTACAAATGCCCATCC
>JAYTNW010000294.1:0-2468 GCA_043748115.1 Bacteroidota bacterium
TCCAGCTTACAGGTTGTTACAGGCGCTAATAGCGGAAACAAAACAGATAAAACAGACAGCGACCAAGCTGAATACATTGCATCGGGAAAGTTTGTGCGATTTAGAGTAGGCATTGGTGCCAATTCTACCACTGGTGGGCAATTACCTAACACGGCTGTTTCATCAACCTCCGTTCAGTTTAAAGCTGTGGTAACATCAGTGTGTGAAAAATTGTATTGCAATAATCAAATTTCTAATCAAGGTTATTCAAGATATTCCAATGTACTTTCATCGTTTACTTCTACAGTTGCCAGCCATCCTGCAGGGGTTGACGGTTTAGGTTGTGCACTTACCGGCAGCACCTCTATAAATGTTACCGTTCCTGCTACATGTGTAGCTCCTGGAGATACCTCCATTGCAGTGTGTGCTCCTTATAGTTTTAAAATCAGCTTGGCCTCATCACGACCAGGGTACAAATATTACAACTCCTCTTGGGCTGTAGTTACGGGAGCATCTTCCACGGGAACTTTCTATGCTGTAAAAACAATTAGCCCCACTTGTGTTGACACGTTTACTATTTATTATTCAAGCCAAAACCCTAACATTACAGGAACCACACTTACTCAACCAACTTGTTCAAACGGAGGAGCTAATGCGGGTAAAATAAAAATTAACGGATTAAATAGTACAGATTCTATAGCCTATTGCATAGGCAGCACCTTCACCTCTGGCGCATATAGCCTTGGAAATTCCATGGTGCCTGCTTTTACTGTTTCTAACCTTACGCAAAACACTTATACCATTCGTGTCAAAAATTCTTACGGTTGTTTAGCCACCAGGACAGTCAATATTAATTACATCAATTGTACACCAGTTACCGTGGATGAGTATTTTACTATTCTAGCTACTGATATTCTTGATTACGATGTATCTCTTAATGACAACGAACCAGATGCGGACTCAATGACGTTTTCGCTTATAACGCCTCCAAATTACGGAAGTTTGATATTTAATGCTGACGGCACTTTTACCTATACTCCTCATGCCACTTTTAGAGGCACTGAAACATTTGTTTACAGGGGTGCTGACAACCGAAGCCCCTCATTGGGTAGCAATGCAATAGTGCATATTACCATTACAAGTCCATTGCCGGTAGAGTTAACCATGTTTGACGCTGCACTAAATAAACAAGAAGTGTTGTTAAAATGGCAAACAGCATCTGAACTTAATAATGATCATTTTGAGGTGGAGAGAAGCAAGTTTGCCGACAAAGGATTTGAAAAAACACAAGAAGTAGAAGGAAACGGAACCACAAACGAAGTTCATAACTATGCGTTAACAGATAAAAATCCGCTTCACGGAAGAAGCTATTATCGCCTTAGGCAGGTGGATTTTAATAACGAATTTTCATACAGCAAAGTGATAGCTGTTGACAATGGATTGGTGATTTCTCAGGAAATAATTCCTAACCCCAACAACGGTTCATTCAAATTGATTTTGAACAGTAACATTAGCGACTTGGCGCATATAATGGTCATGTCGCAATATGGTCAAGTGTGCTATGCCGAAGAGTTGAGGATTGAAAATCACTTGGAAAGAAAGATCGTTCTCGGACCAAAGGCTAAAGGAATATATTTTGTAGTGGTAACACAAGGTGAAACCATTTCAAGGCTCCGTTTTGTGGTGCAATAGTAAAAGGGAGTTTAACTTTAAACATTTTACTGTTCAAAGTAGGTAATTAAAAGCTGCTTTTCGCTTGACTTTGTAATAGGATTTTAGTAAAATTGCCTTCCTTATCTAATGGGAATAAATATGTTGAGCTACACATGAAAAACAAACTGGTTGTGCTGGGTACAATACTCAGTATTATAGTTGCGTTAAGCATGTCGCCTTTTCAGGAGAAAGCAAAAGCGTATCACTCAACAGAAGAACTTAGTTTTTATAGACAACATTTAGCAGCCCCTATTGACAGCGGAGAGTATTTTCTTGTTCCTGAAAATTGCAAAGGATGTCATGGTTTTGACACTCTTGGTATAGGAAATGTTGATGCAAACGGGTTAGATGTTAACCTCTATGATGACTGGGAAACAAGTATGATGGGATTAAGTGGAGTAGATCCTTTGTGGAAGGCTAAAGTTAGCCATGAAATTTTGACAAATGCTTCCCATGCCAACGAGCTACAAACTTTTTGCACATCGTGCCATGCACCTGCTGGTCATTATTCTGCTTTTTATAAGGGGCAGCAATATTATACATTAGCAGATCTCGCAACCGATTCTTTAGGCCGATCGGGAGTAAGTTGCACCTCATGCCATGCTATAAAAGACAGCAGCGCATTGGGTTCTTTATTTTCCGGACAAATACCTTACGACACCACACATGTCTTGTACGGGCCGTTCACCAATCCCGTGCAAGGGCCTATGCAATTATACGTTGGAATGACGCCTTTACACAGTGACCATGTTGGAGAAAGTCGCTTTTGCTCACCA
>JAYTNW010000295.1:0-2842 GCA_043748115.1 Bacteroidota bacterium
ACGAATTGGAGCAGGATTTTTTGGCGGTGAAGGTTTTATTTTGCAAGAACTTGTTGGAGATGGAAATGCCTTTATACACACTGGTGGCACCGTGATAAAGCGTGAGTTGAAAGCAGGGGAGAGGTTGCGCGTTGACACAGGATGCCTAGTGGCTTTTGCGCCAACAGTAAATTATGACATAAAATTTATCGGTGGTTTTAAAAACGTTTTGTTTGGAGGGGAAGGTCTTTTCTTTGCTGAACTTACTGGCCCCGGATTGGTGTACTTGCAAAGCCTTCCGTTTTCGCGAATGGCTGATAGAATTATGGCAGCATCCAAATGGGGTGGTGGTCGTGAGGAGTCACGCGGTTTAGGAGGAGTTTTGGGCGGATTTATGAATGGTGATTAAAAAGGTGAAATACATTGTAAAATATATTGTGAAATAACTTTAGCGCCATTAATGTGTTATAAAAAAATGAAATTTATAAAAACCTGCTTACTTTTTATAGGAGTGCTCACTGGCTTTATTTCGCATGCACAAGAGGTGCCTGTAATAAAAATAAAGCAACTCAATGCATTAATGCAGCCTGACAAACAGGACACACTTTATGTCATTAACTTTTGGGCTACATGGTGTAAGCCCTGCGTGGAAGAACTCCCAGAGTTTATGAAAGCGAAAGATGAGTTTGGTGATAAGCCAGTAAAATTTATTTTTATCAGTCTTGATTTTATGAGAAATTATGATGACAGATTGCTTCCTTTCGTTAAAGAAAAAAATATGGATCATGTTTATTTACTCAATGAACCGGATTACAACTCATGGATTGGCCTAGTGGATAAAAATTGGGAAGGCTCATTACCTGCAACCTTGTTTGTGAAAGGAAAAAGCAAATCGTTTTTTGAAAAACAACTTACCTTTGACGAAATATCAGATAACATTAAAAAAAACTTAAATAATATAAAATGAAAAATTTAAAAATAATTAGTTGTTTGATGCTTGTCGCTTTATTTGGCCTTAATAAAACACTACATGCCGCTTACACAGTGGGCGATAGGGTTAAGGACTTCAGGCTTAAAAATGTGGATGGAACTATGGTGTCGCTTGCCGATTTTAAAGGGGCAAAAGGAGTGATGGTGATTTTTACCTGCAACCACTGCCCTTATGCAAAAGCCTATGAACAACGAATTCTGGAACTCAACAACCGATATGCTTCCTCAGGATATCCTGTTGTAGCCATTAACCCGAACGATGCCGTGTCATACCCTGACGACTCTTTTGAAGAAATGGTAAAACGTTCAAACGAAAAAAAATACACATTCCCTTATTTGCATGATGAAACACAGAATGTGGCCCGTGAATTTGGAGCCATAAAAACACCGCATGTGTATTTGCTTTCAAAAAAAGGAGACATCTTTGTGGTGGAGTACATTGGTGCCATTGATGATAATTCTGAAGACGCATCTGCTGTTAAGACCAAGTTTGTAGAAAATGCCATTACTGACCTTAATGCAAACAAAAAAGTTTCGCAAAACAACACCAAGGCAATAGGTTGTTCTATTAAGTGGAAAAAAGCAAAACAGGATTAATTAGCCAAACAGCAGCTTAAAATAAAAAGAGGGTTGTTTGAATTTTGCTCTTAGGTCAAGGTCATCAAACATGGCTGAAATAGTTTGCCTGAAGGTTTCATTTTTCTCTGCTTTGTTTACCACAAAATTAAAAAGGGTGGGGTAGTTGCAAAGCCGCTGCAAAGTGTGGCTTAGTCGTAACTCATTCCATAAGCGGTTGTACACCACATCATCATATTGCGAAAGGTATTTTGCTGAAAAATTATTTTCAGTTAAGCATAGTCTAGCACGTTCTGCGGCCCTCATTCCGCAATACATGGCATTGCTTATTCCTTCGCCACTAAAGGGGTCAATCATGCTAGCTGCATCACCACACAGCATGATATTGTCGGACGAAATTTTTCGTTTCTTCGATCCTAATGGCAATCCCCATCCCTGAATTTTTCCCTGCAACTCTGCATTTTTAAACCTATGGCTAAGCGTAGGGTTTTCGGCAATGGCTTTAAGCATAGCCTCTTTAAGGTTCACCTTATTTTTTGAAAGAGAGGCAGTGAGCATTCCCGCTCCAACATTGGCATATCCATTAGGCAAAGGAAATATCCAGAAATATCCCGGTAGTAACTCTTTGATAAAATGCAGTTCAATAAAATTTTGGTTATGCATACCCGTTACATTTTTATAATAGGCCCGCACACCACCACAATTGTGGCTGGCATCCATTTTATGCTCATTGCCCATTAACTTATTGCAAACCGAGTGCGCCCCATCAGCGGCAATTATTAAAGGGGCACTTAGCTCAAAGGTGGAATTGTCGGCAATGTTTTTACAAGATAAAACAACACCAGTCTTACTACGCATTGTTTTCTCCACTTTCACACCTTGTAAAAGCTGCGCATAATCGCTATTAATTTTCTTCACCAAAAAATGATCAAAATCCACACGTTTGCTAATAAATCCCGGTGGACGAGAGAGTGGGGACGTGGTGGCCCTGAAAGGAATGTCAATACTCTTACCATTGGGTGCGGCAAACATAATGCCCCAGCTTCCTAATGCACTTTCAAACTCGTTGAGCTCATCAATCAGTAACGGATCTAATTTTTTGAATACTGGCAACACCTTTCCACTTAAAGCATCACCACAAATTTTATC
The DNA here is from genome assembly GCA_043748115.1 of Bacteroidota bacterium. Classification (GTDB taxonomy): domain Bacteria; phylum Bacteroidota; class Bacteroidia; order AKYH767-A; family OLB10; genus OLB10. Next base: position 2,695 of record JAYTNW010000295.1, read on the forward strand.
ACGCGGAAAAACGTCTTTATCTAAAATGACATGCGGAATTTTTTCTTTCGATAAAAAAAGAGATGCTGTTGCTCCAGCAGGGCCTGCACCTACAATGATGATATTTGACGATTTGGTTTCGATAATAAAAGGATTGAGAATTTAAATG
>JAYTNW010000296.1:0-3472 GCA_043748115.1 Bacteroidota bacterium
TCCATCACGTATAACGCATGAATTTGGGGAAATACTTACCTCACAGTCTGTAAAGGCATATAAGGCTTCAATGGTTTTGTCAATGTCTTCTGATGATTCGGGATGCAAGTAAATTGCAATCTCTACCTGCGCTGCCGTGTTGTCTTCTACTTTTTTTACCTTAATTTTTCCTTTATCGTTGGCTGATAAAATAGAGTCAATCAAGGAAGAGGTGGTAACGCCAAATGGAACCTGTTTAATGATTAATGTTTTTTTATCTCTCTGTTCAATTACAGCGCGTACTTTAATCCTTCCTCCTCGCAATCCTTCATTGTAATTTCTGAAATCGGCAATGCCACCGGTAGGAAAATCAGGAAGTAGATTGGTTTTACGGTTGCGCAAAACATCTATGGAACCCTGTATGAGCTCACAGAAATTATGGGGTAAAATTTTACATGCCAGTCCAACAGCAATGCCTTCCACGCCTGATGCGAGCAGCAAAGGAAATTTTACCGGTAGGGTGACAGGTTCTTTATTTCTACCATCATAGCTCAGTTGCCAAAGCGTTGTTTTAGGATTAAACACCACATCTAAAGCAAACTTAGATAAGCGCGCTTCAATATATCGAGGGGCTGCGGCTGAGTCACCTGTGTAAATGTTACCCCAATTTCCTTGCGTATCTATCAACAGGTCTTTTTGCCCTATTTGCGTCATGGCATCACCAATGGATGCATCGCCATGAGGGTGGTACTTCATGGTGTTGCCAATAACGTTTGCCACCTTGTTGTAGCGCCCGTCTTCCATTTCCCACATGCTGTGCATAATCCTGCGTTGCACAGGCTTTAAGCCGTCATCAATATAGGGTACAGCACGCTCTAATATCACATAAGAAGCATATTCCAAAAACCATGTTTGGTACATGCCACCGATAGGGGTAACCGGTTGCTCAGATATGGCTGGTAATTGTTCTTTGTTAGTTTTATTTTTTGCACTCATCTTTCAAGTCTTATCATTAAAATAATTTTGAATTCATAACCTTGAATTCTTAATTTTCTTCTACTAACTCCGGTTCTAATTCTTCTTCGAGGCGCAGGTTTTTAATAATGAACTCCTGGCGCTCCGGTGTGTTTTTGCCCATGTAATAATCAAGCAAATGCTGTACAGAACCTTCTCCATCAATACGCACAGGCTCCAATCTCATCTTTCTTCCAATAAAGTTTTTAAATTCATCAGGCGATATTTCACCCAACCCTTTAAATCGTGTGATCTCAGGTTTGGTGCCTAATTTTGCAATGGCGTTTACGCGCTCCTGCTCACTGTAACAATATATAGTTTCCTTTTTATTTCTCACACGGAAGAGTGGTGTTTGCAATATGTAAACATGGTTGTTTTTTACTAAGTCAGGAAAAAACTGCAGAAAAAAAGTTAGCAACAACAAGCGTATGTGCATACCATCCACATCGGCATCGGTGGCAATCACAATTCTGTTGTATCGCAATTCCTCAAGGCCATCTTCTATATTAAGTGCGTTTTGAAGCAGGTTAAATTCTTCGTTTTCGTAAACAATTTTCTTGGTGAGTCCGAAGCAATTGAGGGGCTTTCCTTTTAAGCTAAAAACCGCTTGTGTATTTACATCACGCGAAATGGTTATGGAGCCGCTGGCAGAATCTCCCTCTGTTATAAATAAGGTGGATTCAAATTTTTCAGGCGATTTGGAGTTGAGATGGCTGCGGCAGTCACGCAACTTTTTGTTGTGAAGGTTTGCCTTTTTAGCGCGTTCATTGGCTAATTTTTTAATGCCTGCAATTTCTTTGCGTTCACGTTCGCTTTGTTGTATTTTTTTTAACCATGCATCTGCAGTTTCCGGGTTTTTATGCAAAAAATTATCCAGCGCATTTTTCACAAAATCATTAATCCAGTTACGCAAGGAAGGGCCGTTTGGAAAGGTGTTAAGTGAACCCAATTTGGTTTTTGTTTGCGACTCAAACACCGGCTCCTGTATGCGTATGCTCACGGCTGCCTCAATGGAGGTGCGTACATCACTGGGGTCAAACTCCTTTTTGTAAAACTCGCGCACTGTTTTTACAATGGCCTCTCGAAAGGCGGCTAAATGCGTACCTCCCTGTGTGGTGTGCTGTCCGTTTACGAATGAATAATATTCCTCTCCATAAGATGGAGTATGGGTAAATGCAATTTCAATGTCTTTGTCTTTCAGGTGTATGATGGGATACAAAACTTCTTCCGACAAATTGGTCCTCAATAAGTCAAGCAATCCGTTTTGAGAGAAATACTCTTTGCCATTAAAATTTAGTTTAAGACCTACGTTCAAAAATGCGTAGTTGTTCATCATCCGTTCTATAAATTCGCTGTTGAATTTATAATCCAGAAAAATATCTCCATCAGGGATGAATGTGATGAGTGTACCGTTATCGAGATCACAGGGTTTTTCCTTCAATTCTTTTTTTAACACACCTCTTTCAAATTCAGCAATGGTGGTTTTGCCATCGCGAACAGATTGTACTTTAAAATAAGAAGACAATGCATTTACTGCTTTTGTTCCCACACCATTTAATCCCACCGATTTTTGAAATGCTTGCGAATCGTATTTGCCACCCGTGTTGATCTTAGAAACACAATCAACCACCTTTCCTAATGGAATGCCGCGCCCGAAGTCGCGGACAGTTACTTGCCCATTTTCAACCGACACGTCAATTTTTTTACCATATCCCATGACGTATTCATCAATGGAATTATCAACAACCTCTTTTAACAAAACATAAATACCGTCATCGCGGGATGTACCGTCACCAAGTTTACCAATGTACATACCGGGGCGCAAGCGGATGTGCTCTTTCCAGTCTAAGCTCTGTATGCTATCTTCGTTATAATTGTGGTTTTCCGTTTTTTTCGACATCGTAAAATCCTTTATTTCACTGCTGTTAGCAGATTGTTTTGCACTATTTTTTATGTTACCCGGATGATTGCAATATTGACAATTGCAACATCCATGAAGGTAGTTTGTTGCTGCGCTACCAAACCTGGGATGACCCTTCACTTATACACAGCGGTCTGTTAAAAAACAGGCGTACAAAAATAAACTTCTGCATGATGCGCAAAAACAGTAAAGCCTCAATTGTTAAAAAGTATAATTTCTGATAATAAAGCAATTGTAATAACGAGGTAAAAAACAAAGTGCATTACAATATTATGGAAACAGCCTTCGTCATACATCTAAACTAAAAAACTAAAGTTATGAAGGATTTCATTTATTCAGCACGGTGGTGCGAACTGTTGTTCGAAAGCCGTAACAAAAATTATGGTGCTTATGTTATCCGCATGCGAGAGGCCGATAACACACTTATTGCTTGGGCATATTCTACATCGGGTGTGCTTGCTGTAATAGGCTTAATCATGTGGGTAGGTGGGCCCTCCAAAGAGTTGATTGAGAAATACAACGACAAAAACCCTCCAAGACAAATTGTTTACGATTTGC
>JAYTNW010000297.1:0-3370 GCA_043748115.1 Bacteroidota bacterium
CAAATTTATGTTTGGTTCGATAGAGTTTACTTGCGCTTACATGGCGTTTCTTTTGTTTGAACCAATCCATAAACCCTGTTTTGGGCTGTGAAAAAGTAAAGGCATCGGCACGTAAACAAACTTCGGTGTTAGCAGCGTTAGCCGTTTCATTAACAAACAAATCATCATCGCCCGAAAGGATGTGATAATGGCTGGCAAACCCTTTGTTTTTAAAGAATAATGATTTGGTGTAAGATAAATTTCTACCCACCCCCATGTATGGATTTCGCGCAATGGCAAACGATAAATATTGGAAGGCATTAAAAACCGTATCAAACCGAACCCAGGAATTGATGATACTTTTTTGTTTTACGTAAGCACCATAGCCAATAACAATTGAAGTGTCGTTGCTATAAGCGGACATCATTTTTTTTATCCACTGGTTGCTGCCGGGGAAACAATCCGCATCCGTAAGCAAAAGGTGCTCATGTTCTGCTGATTTTATTCCAATGGCCAGTGCAAACTTTTTACCATGCTGGTAGCGTTCCTGCTCAGCAAGTGTGACCACTTTAAGGTTGGCGTACTTTTCTGATAGGCCTTCCAAAAAATTTTCTGACTCATCCCAAGAGCAATCGTTAACAACCACCACCTGAAAATCAGGGTAATCCTGCTCTAGTATGGATGACAAATGCTGTTGCAAATTATCCAGTTCGTTGCGTGCACATATTACCACAGAAACTGGCGGTGTTTTGGCCGTCTCTTCCTTTTTAGCTGTGTAAAACGCCAGCCTGCTGAAACGAAGCAGGTAAAACCCTAATTGAATAACAAGGCATATTCCAAAAATGGCCAGCACGCAAAAACCGATATTTTCCTTAGTTAGCACTTCCGTAATCTTTTCCACAAATCTTTTTCTTTAGTAAGGTTGCTCGCAAATGTATGGAGATGTATCCCTGTACATATTTCTATCTTTGCCTAAATATTAACAGTGTTGTTTGTAAAAGTTCAGGCCTGCAAACAGTAACACGCTCTTTATATAAAGTATGAATTTTGAACTACACGTTGCCGACAAAAACTGTAAAGCACGAACTGGAACGATAGAAACCGCTCACGGAAAAATTGAAACACCCATTTTTATGCCGGTAGGTACGGCAGGCACTGTTAAAAGTGTTAACCAGCGCGATCTTGAAAAAGATATTAATGCACAAATCATTTTAGGCAACACCTACCATCTTAACTTGAGGCCGGGCACTGCCATTCTCGAAAGTGCAGGTGGGCTACATCAGTTCATGAACTGGAACAGGCCCATTTTGACTGACAGCGGAGGTTACCAGGTCTATTCTTTATCAGCCGTTCGAAAGTTAACGGAAGAAGGTGTTAAATTCAGCTCTCATATTGACGGAAGCAAACATTTTATTTCGCCCGAACGCAGCATGGAAATACAGCGCAGCATTGGAGCTGATATAATTATGGCTTTTGATGAATGCACCCCCTACCCTTGCGAGTACAATGCCGCTAAAAAATCAATGGAGATGACGCACCGCTGGTTGAAGCGTTGCATGGATCACCTAAAAAAGGCGCCTCCACTTTATGGGTATGAACAAACTTTATTTCCAATTGTGCAAGGATCTACCTATGCTGACTTGCGCAAACAAAGCGCAAAAGTAATTGCAGATGCTGGTGCTGATGGAAATGCCATTGGCGGCTTATCAGTTGGCGAACCTGCCCCAATCATGTATGAGATCACAAATGAAGTTACCGATATTTTGCCTAAAGACAAACCGCGTTACCTAATGGGCGTGGGCACACCGGCAAACCTGCTGGAGTGTATAGCCTTGGGCATTGACATGTTTGACTGCGTGATGCCAACCCGAAATGCACGCAACGGAATGCTGTTTACTGCCAATGGAATTATGAACATGCGTAATGAAAAATGGAAGGACGATTTTAGCCCATTGGATGAAGCCGGAACCTGTTTTGTGGATCGTGATTATACCAAAGCCTACCTCAGGCATTTATTTGTTTGCAAGGAGATGTTGGCTGCTCAAATTGCTACCTTGCATAACCTTACCTTTTACCTTTGGCTGGTAAAAGAAGCGCGAAACAAGATTAACGATGGCACCTTTTTTCAATGGAAAAACGAAATGGTAAAAAAATTAGTAACACGGCTGTAATCAATTTAAAAAAATGGAAACCGGCCTTCTAAACTTTTTAATTATAGCCATGGTGCTGTGTTTTGTGATCTCACTGGTGGTTTTAATTATTAGCAGTAAGTTAAGTGATAATGTTGCTAAGGCAGCAATAGGGCTTCACATTATTTTATTGCTGATTATGCTTTTTAAGTTAACAATTGCAACAGGCAGTAGTGACATGAACAAGGCAGTTTATTTTTCTTCCTTTATTTGCAGTGGTATTCTGGCTTTTTCATTTGTGATACGCAAAAAATTTAGCACCTACCTTAAGTTATATTTTTCTATTTTCATTCTTTGTTTCCCATTATTTTTGCTAGCGCCATCAAGAGTGTTTACCATGATGAGCTTAGGCCTGCTAAACATTGAAAATGCAAACGAAATACTGCTTGACAAAAACTACATCTTAGCCCGCGAACAAGGAATGGTTAAACATGAAGGTAAACTATCTACCTACAAGGTGATTAAACGAATGGGGATGTTTAACAAAACACTGGCAAGAAATATTCAATTTAATTTTACACCCGACTCCGCAAAAGTTTTATTTATGGATGAAAAAACAGAAATTCGCCTTCGCGCTTATCGCATGGAAAAACAATTGGTGGTTGACAGTGCCGACATTACCGCCAAAACCATTGCCACGCGAGATACCTTACTTAAAATTAAAAACGATTAACGCATTTAAAACACACACGTTAACTTTGGCACCGGCCTCTAAGCCCGGTGATAAATGATTTATAATTTTCCATCACACTATGCATAAATTTAAACTTACAGCACTGCTTGCCATTGCCTCCGCATCAACATTTGCGCAACAAGCATCAACAGACATTTATATTGTTGACTATGGCGTTAAAGACGGGAATTATTACTTTAATGCCCCAGTAAATATTACCCATCGCCCTGGGTATGATAACCAACCTTCTTTTTCGCCAGATGCAGGAAAGGTATATTACACTTCTTACCATGATACCATTCAGAGCGATATTTATGTGTATGATCTTAATGATACCTCCACTACGCAAATTACCCAATCTGCGGAAAGCGAATACTCACCTCGTCTTGCCAAGGATCAAATGGGGTTGAATATTATTCGCGTTGATGCTGATCGCGGACAACGCTTTTATAAAATATTGCTGGACGGTACTGACCCAATACAACTGGTGTCCAGCACAGACTCTGCGGCTTATTATGCCTGGGTAAAC